>NZ_FOEB01000029.1:0-79133 GCF_900110515.1 Methylobacterium sp. ap11
GGCTCTCCCGCGTTTGTGGTGCAGCCGGGCGGCGAGTCACGGGGCCGCACGGATCGTGAACATCAGGACCGGCCTACACATCTGATCTGGTGCCCAAACGCCTGCTGCCCCTCATCCCCGCCGGTCTCGTCGTCGATCAGGTCGACCTCGAGCCTGACCAAATCATCATCCGTACCCATCCCCGCGCGACGGCTGCCGGCTGCCCAGGATGTGGAGAGACCTCGGCCCGTCCCCACTCGCGCTACACCCGCACCCTGGCCGACCTTCCATGGCAAGGCCGGCGCGTCGTCATCGCGGTCCAAACGCGGCGATGGCGGTGCCCGCAGCCACACTGCCCCCGCCGTGTCTTCGCCGAGCGGCTCGCCGGCGTTGCTCAGGCCGGCGCACGCCGCACTCACCGCCTCGGGGACCTGCAGCATCACCTCAGTCTCGCACTCGGTGGTGAAGCCGGCGCACGCCTGGCGGGGCGCCTCGGCCTGCCGGCCAGCCCCGACACGCTGCTGCGCCTCGTGCGAGGTCGTGCGCCCGCACAGGTCGAGCGCACACCGCGGGTGCTCGGCATCGATGATTGGGCCTGGCGGCGTGGTCAGCGCTACGGCACGATCCTGTGCGATCTGGAACGAGGCCAGGTCATCGACCTGCTGCCCGATCGCGAGGCCGCCACCGTAGCAGACTGGCTGCAGCAGCATCCCGGCGTCGAGGTCGTAGCTCGTGACCGCGCCGGTGCCTACGCCGATGGCGTGCGTCGTGGCGCCCCCGGGGCGGTCCAGGTCGCCGATCGATGGCATCTGCTCTGCAACGGCTCGCAAGCGCTGGTGCAGGTGCTCGGCCGGCACCGCGGCGAGTTCTCCCGGGTCGCGCGAACCATCGTGAGCCGAGCCGAAGCGGAAGCGCCGCCGGTCGAACCCCGTCCGGCCACCAAGGCCCAGCGGCGACAGCAGCAGGGTCGGGCTGACCGGGAGGCCCGCTTCCAGCATGTTGCAGCCCTGGCTCGGGACGGGCAGGGCATCCGCGCCATCGTGCGCGAGACCGGGCTGTCGCGTAACACGGTGCGGCACTGGCTGCGGGCCGGCACGGCGCCGACCTGGCACAAAGGCGAACGAACGCGGATCACTGATCCCTTCGTGCCCTACCTCGTGCGGCGGCTCGATGAAGGCGAGTGCAACGCGACGCGGTTGTGGCGCGAGCTGCAGGCCTCGGGCTTCCGGGGTGGCGTGATGAGCGTCCGGCTCTGCGTTGCAGCTCTCAGGGGCGGCCCGCCGCGGATGCGACCTGCCCCTGGTCCAGTCTGGCGCCGCCCGTCGCCGCGGCGGGCGGCGCGGCTTCTCCTGACCGACGGTGAGCATGGCGAGATGGACGGGCGCTTCCTCGATGCTCTGGTGGCCGCCGTCCCGGAGATCGAGCGTGCGCTCGCGGAGGTGAAAGCCTTCACGGTGATCGTGCGGGAGCAGGATCAGGCCGGGTTCGGTGCGTGGCTGGATCGCTGTCGCGATGGCCCGCTGAGCGGCCTGGCGGAGGGGTTGAGGCGGGATCGAGCCGCCGTGGAAGCAGCGCTTGCGCTGTCCTGGAGCACGAGCCCGGTCGAGGGACAGATCAACCGCGTGAAGACGCTGAAGCGGACGATGTATGGGCGTGCCAAGCTCGACCTGCTGCGCGCCCGGGTGCTGGCGGCGTGACCGCTACGCCTGCACCACAAATGCGGGAGAGCCAGTTTCTCATCGGCGGCTACACAAACTGACGCCCAGCCGATGCCCCCGGACTTGGGATCATACCGGCTAAGATGTACTCAACACCATAATCTGAGAGTTCTCGGCGAATGAGATTTCCTACGTCGTCCGGGCTGGCGGTTCGGTCAAGCGCTCGCAGAAACGCAAGTGTGGTATCCAGAGTCTTGCGTGTCATGGCCGGCCGTCTTCAGATAAAGGCGCCTAAGATAGCTCTGCCAACGCGATCTGCATCGCCGGGAGAATATGAAAAGCCTGATGCGCTGCTTGAACGGCAGGCACCTCGCTCAACCGCGTCGTTAACCGCGGCGGGCGCATCTCAAATCGCGTTGACCAGATGCGCTTTTCCATCAGCCCAGCGCGTGCTGGCACCACCGCGCCACGCCCGAACCGGCTGTCGCAGGCGTCCATGACCGAGAAATACGATCACGCGAATCTCGACGACCTCCGGCAGGCCATGGTCGATACGGTCGCCGACGACGCTGATCGGCGCCAGAACTCCCGAACAACCTCCCGAAGACTGTTCTGCGGACGTTTTCCCTGGCTCTGCTCAACCGGATGAGCCGGGTTATGAAAGCCGACTCGCCCACCATCCCCGACACCGTCCTCACTTGGTCCCGCGGCCTCGCCAGCCCCTCCCCGGGCGTCGTCTGATGCCGCGAGCTGCGGCCCGACGAATGGGCCGAGACCCGCCGGCGCTGCGACGAGTTCATCGAGTGGTCGGGGATGCAGGCGCACTCGGCCGGGTGGGATACCCTCTCACTTTTTGCGGTGGGGCCGGACGCCGGCACGCGCCGCGGCGATTTTTTCGGAGCGCTGATGCCGTTCACTTGCGACGTGGGCGAGTCCACGGACGAGTGGATCGCGTTCGGGGTGGGGCGAAAGTACTGGCACCAGCCCGTGAAGATGCCGGGCATGGTGCCGGTGTGAGGCGTCAGGCGCTGGCCGGCGGCGAGGCCTACCTTAGGGACCCCGTCGTAGCCGGTTGCGAACCAGATAGGCGATAAAAGCTCCATGCCGCGGTAGCCGCTCCCATGTAGGCTGCTTTGCCCAGCCTTCGGCGCCAAAATGAGATAATGACTAGGCCCCATCCGGTATTCTCTGAACTGACGCGCCTCCGCCTCGCTAGCGAAATTGCCACCTGGGGATGGGACATTGGTGACCACACTTATGGGGTTCCGCGCATCCTGGAGCCAGATCTAGCACGGCTGCGCATCGGACAATTTTGCTCCATCGGCCCGAACGTGACGATCGTTCTAGGAAACCACCGAACCGACCTCGTCACGACCTATCCGTTCCGGGCGATCAGTGCGCTCTCGGGGGCCTGGCCTACGGCTGTTGGTGCCGGCGATGATCATGATACCCGTGGCGACGTATCGATCGGACACGACGTCTGGCTCGGAACCAACAGCACGATCCTGTCGGGCACGCAGATCGGGTCCGGCGCGATCGTCGGTGCGGGCAGCTTGGTTCGCGGCCAGGTGCCTCCCTACGCGATCGTGGCCGGCAATCCAGCCAAAATAGTACGCTACCGCTTCGAGCCAGCTACCATCGCCCGCCTCCTTCGCGTTGCGTGGTGGGACTGGTCAGAGGAAAAGATCGCGTCGATGATGTCAGCTCTCCTCAATCCAGATTTGGATGCGTTTCTTGCTGCGGCCGAAGGGAGCTCTACAGTGCCAGATCTAGAAGGTGAGGTCCTGTAGCATCGCCCCGAGGTCGTCGCGGCGGTCGTGGTGAACGCCCGCAGCGTCGAGGTGCTGGCGCGGGATGGCGTGACCGGGGCGCAGGAGCGGAATGCGATCAAGACGGCGATCCTGCTGGCGCCGGTCGGATGAGTGCCGGCATCTACCTCCGTCCTTGTGCTGGCCTGCGCCTGGGTCGCGGTGACGGGCCCGATGATGGAGGACGGTGAACGTGGTGGACAGACCACGTCGATGACCCATCCTTTCACAGATCGCGGTTCGACCGACGTCGTCGCCTGCGATCTCTATGAGCGCAACCGTCAAATGAACCAGTGCTTCCCCGCTTGGGACGATCTCGACCTGACCGACCCTGGCACGCCAGTCCGATCCGGCTCGGCTACGACTGGGCCCGGGACTTCCAGGTGACGGGCAGTAGAGACCCAGGGTGAGGCGTAGCGGCAAGCCGCGCCGAACCTACGACGCGGACGGCAGAGGGATCGCGCCTCCACGGTGATAGCCCCTACGAACCATTCCCTTTGCGGCACGTTGATCCATCACTTCGATGAGCGTTCGGCAGAGGTTCTTGTGATGAATAAGCTGCTCTTGCAGGCGATAACTAATGCTTACGCATTGGGATTTACAACCGTGGCAATGGCTGTCGTCCCCGCACAGCAACAAGAGCAATTCGATGGCAACGCGCATCAAAATCGCGGCATGATCTATAAAATAAATGACCATCCTGATAGCCTTGATGCACATGGTGCAGAAAAATTGGCCGAAGAAGGTGGCTACAAAATATTATCAGGTATTGAAAAGAAGAGTGATATTTTCGTAATGCTCGGAGAA
Source organism: Methylobacterium sp. ap11 (assembly GCF_900110515.1). Lineage (NCBI taxonomy): Bacteria > Pseudomonadati > Pseudomonadota > Alphaproteobacteria > Hyphomicrobiales > Methylobacteriaceae > Methylobacterium > Methylobacterium sp. ap11. Next base: position 4,253 of record NZ_FOEB01000029.1, read on the forward strand.
AAGGGTGGATTCTATTCTGAATTGCATATCACGAAAGACAGAAAAATTTACGTCGAACGGACGGTAGGCCGGAACGATCCTGAGTGGCAGTCAAAAATCAAACGGTAAGACACTACTCGAACTATATTTTTCGCCGGACGGATACACTCATCGTCGGCACCTCGTTCAACCGCGTCGTGGAATCGCAGCCAGCTATTGAGGGCGCTGATGGGGCTGAGGCGGCGGCGGGGTGGTCAGACGGGGACGCCAGCATCATCAGTTCCCGTCATTCCGCTCGTCCCGCGCCAACTCGACCATCAACTCGTCCGGGACGGGCCGCTGCAACTGCAGCGGTCTCCTCGGCCGGCGCCTCGAGCCATGAACGCTGTTCCTCCGCACACGTCAGCAGCCCCGGCATCGCCTTCGGGTGCACCGGCCCGACCACGCCGTTTGCCTCGGTCGCCAGGAACGAGAACAGCCAGTGCTCCTCCTCGACCGGCTCAACCCGCTTCAGCCCGGGCACACCGGTCCAGGGCCGCCAGATGCGCGCGAAAGCGAACAGCGGCCGTCTCTCATCAAGGGCGAACCACACCGGCGTCTTGCGCGGCTTCGCGTCGTCATACTCGCTGAACGGGGTGACCGGCACCAGGCAGCGGTGCGCCGGCTTGAGCCAGGGACGCCAATAGGGCGAGGCGACGTTGCGCACGTTGGTGACTGGCTGCGTGCCGACCTTCAGGAGCGGCGGGAAGCCCCAGCGCATCATCGTCAGCACCCGGGCGCCGTCGGCGCTGTAGACGACGGGCGCCATCTGGTCGGGGAAGATCCCAGGCATCGGTGGCAGGTTGCCGGCCTCGCCGCAATCGACTGTGAAGGCACGCCGGATCTCGTCCTAAGAGCGGGCGGAGCTGTAGAAGTCGCGCAAGCCTCGAATCGTAGCCGATTACTCCCTGTTCGTCGCTCGATGCCAGGCGGGCTTCGGCAGTCGCGCAGGGAAGCAGGCCGGCCCGTCGCCACGTTCACGCGTCATCACCACCAGCGTTGCCTCTCCCGGTTGTGTTTAGGTAACAGATCCCGGCGGCATGACCTCGGCGGCTCCGCATCGTCCAGAGATCATGCCTTCTTGATCCCGTGGGATTTGATGCGGGATGCAAGCGTCGTAGGGCGAATGCCAAGCAGTTCGGCGGCGCCGCCCGGCCCGAACACCTTACCGTCGCACAGGGCCAGCGCCTCGACGATCTCGGCCCGGTCGCGAGCCCGCCGCTCCGCCTCGCTGCGCGGACGATATCCGGAGGAGGCGACAGCGTGATCGGGCCGGGCGGCGGCCTCGCCTGGGGTGGACTCTTCCACCTCCCCTTCGGAAAGATCGAGGCGGAGGCGCCCGCGCTGGGCCAGGATCACGCCGCGCTCGATCACGTTCTCAAGTTCGCGCACGTTACCGGGCCAGCCGTAGCGGATGAGGCGGCGGACATCGCCCTCCGTCAGGCGGGGTTCGGGGACACCGAGGCGGTGCGCCGCCCCGGTGAGCATATGCTGAGCGATGAGTGGGATGTCTTCTGGCCGTTCGCGCAAGGGGGTCGCACTGATCGGGAAGACGTTGAGGCGAAAGTACAAATCGCCGCGGAAGCGGCCCTGGCGGACCTCCTCCTTCAGGTCGCGGTTCGTAGCCGCGACGAGGCGCACGTCAACCGCTCGGGTGCGTTCCTCGCCAACGCGTTCGAAGGAGCGTTCCTGAAGCACCCGCAGGAGCTTGCCCTGGAGGTCGAGCGGAATCTCGCCGACCTCGTCGAGGAACAGCGTGCCGCCATCGGCCAGTTCGAAGCGTCCAACGCGGTCGCGCAATGCCCCGGTGAAGGACCCGCGGGCATGGCCGAAGAACTCGCTCTCGAACAGTTCGCGCGGAACCGCGGCGCAGTTCACCCGGATGAGCGGGCGCCCGCGGCGGCGGCTCGCCTCGTGAATCGCGCGGGCGATCAGCTCCTTACCGGTGCCGGACTCGCCGGTGACCAGCACCGTGGCGTCGGTGCCGGCGACGAGGTCGATCTGTCGCCGGATCGCCTCGATGGCCGGGCTCTGCCCGATGATGCCCTGGTGATGGCTGCCGGCCCGGATCTCCTCCTTGAGGTAGGCGTTCTCGAGCTCCAGGCGCTCGCGTAGAGATACAACCTCGGCCAGCGCGTGGCGGAGGCGCTCGTCCGCCTCGCGGCGCTGGCTGACGTCGCGAAACACGATGACGGCGCCGACGAGCGCGCCGCGGTCGCGGATCGGGGTCGAGGTGTACTCGACCGGAAACGAGGTGCCGTCGCGGCGCCAGAACACCTCGTCGTCGACCTGATGCACCGCGCCGTCCCGGAAGGCGGCGTAGATCGGGCAGTCCCGATGCGGGTAGTGGCAGCCGTCTGGATGGGTGTGATGCACGGCGGCGTGCATGTCGCGGCCAACGAGGTCGGCGGCAGCCCAGCCCAGCATGCGCTCGGCGGCCGGGTTGACGAAGGTCGTCACCCCCTCGGCATTGACGCCGTAGATGCCTTCGCCTGCGGCGCGCAGGATCAGCTGGTTCTCGCGCTCGATATCGCGAAAGATCCGCTCCATGCGCTGCCATTCCGACAGGCCTGCGCGCATGTGGCGGTCGGCCTCGCGGTCGACTTGGCGCTGGCGTCGCTCGTCAAGGTCGAACAGGGTGAAGAGAACGAGCCGGTTTGGCAGTACCGTGCCGACGGTCTCAACGGAGAGGACGCGGCCCGCCCCATGTCGGGGCGTGAGCGTGTGGGTCCACCAGCGGCCCTTGGCCTGGACGCCCTGCGTGAACACGATCAGGGCAGGCAACTGACCGGGATGCACTGTGCTTGCCGCCATGCCGACCAGCACATCGCGCGCATGGCCGAGGAGGCGCGAGGCGGCGCCGTTGGCGTCGACGATCCGGTCGGCATCCGGATCAAGCACCAGCATGGCTTCCGCGCTGGCCTCGAAGACAGCTCCGAAGCCGGCCACACCGCTGCGATCAGCCGTGGTCTCCCGTGTAGATTCGAGCATCACGAGATCTCGTCAAAAAGCTACGACATCTCGTGTTTACACGAGATGTCGTGATTGCGCACACTCCAGCCAAGTGGTTGATCGAGCGTGTTTTATTTTTCCCGCCCGGCTTGGCATACTCTTTGCCAACTCTCTCGCGTCCCGAACTGCGCGAGGCGCCGATGGCCCTGTTCGACAACCCCTTCGATGCCAGACGCCGCCTCGCCCGCGGCGGCTGCTCCTGCGGCGCCCATGCGAGCGAGGCAGCTCACGACGCAGCCTCGACGGGCGAAGCAGCCATGGAGCGGGCGGTGGAGGGCGCTGTGATGCGTGCGCTCTTCCCCCACGATGCCGAGCGCCGCGCCTTCCTGCGCAGCGTCGGGGCCGCCACGGCGCTCGCCGCCGTAAGCCAGTTCTTCCCGACCAAGCTCGTCACCGAGGCCTTTGCGCAGGGCGCGAAGCCTGAGAAGACCGACCTGAAGGTCGGCTTTATCCCGATCACCTGCGCTACGCCGATCATCATGGCCAAGCCCATGGGCTTCTACGAGAAGCAGGGCCTGAACGTCGAGGTTGTGAAGACCGCCGGCTGGGCGGTGATCCGCGACAAGACCCTGAACAAGGAATACGACGCCGCCCATATGCTGGCGCCGATGCCTATCGCGATCTCGCTCGGGCTCGGCTCAAACCCGCAGGCCTACACGATGCCGGCGGTCGAGAACGTCAACGGCCAGGCGATCACCCTAGCGATGAAGCATAAGGAACGGCGCAACCCGAAGGACTGGAAGGGCTTCAAGCTCGCCGTCCCGTTCGATTACTCGATGCACAACTACCTGCTACGCTACTACCTGGCGGAGGCGGGCATCGACCCCGACACCGACGTGCAGATCCGCGCCGTGCCGCCGCCCGACATGGTGGCGAACCTGCGCGCCGATAACATAGACGGCTTCCTCGCCCCCGATCCGGTGAACCAGCGCGCGGTCTACGACGGCGTCGGCTTCATCCACATCCTGTCGAAGGAGATCTGGGACCGCCACCCGTGCTGCGCCTTCGCGGCCTCGGAGGTTTTCATCAAGGAGACGCCGAACACCTACGCGGCACTGCTGCGGGCGGTCATCCAGGCGACGGCCTATGCCTCGAACAAGGACAACCGCAAGGAGATCGCAGCCGCGATCGCCCCAGCGAACTACCTCAACCAGCCGCTGACCGTGGTCGAGCAGGTGCTCACCGGCACCTTCGCGGACGGCCTGGGCCAGGTGCGCCGCGTACCCGACCGTGTCGATTTCGACGCCTTCCCCTGGCAGTCCTTTGCGGTGTGGATCCTGACTCAGATGAAGCGCTGGGGCCAGCTCAAGGGCGACGTCGATTACGCGGCGGTGGCGCGTCAGGTCTACCTCGCGACCGACGCCGCTCGGCTGATGAAGCAGGACGGTTTCACACCCCCTGAGACCACCACCAAGAGCTTCTCGGTGATGGGCAAGACCTTCGATCCGGCAAAACCAAAGGAGTACCTCGATTCCTTCCAGATCAAGCGGGCGGGCTAAAACCATGACGCGCTCACTCAACCTCCGCGCCGCGGTCCTCGCTCTGACGCTGCTCGCCGCGATCCTGCTCGTGTGGCAGGTCGCGGTGAGCGGGACCGCAAAGACCGAGGCGATGGACCCCGAATACGCCGCCCTGATGGGCGCCACCGCCACCACCGGCAAGTCGGCGATGCCGGGTCCGCTCGACGTCGGCGCGACGATCTGGACGCACCTGAAGGACCCGTTCTACGACCGCGGCCCGAACGACAAGGGGCTCGGCATCCAGCTCGCCTACTCGATCGGGCGCGTCGCGCTCGGCTACGGGCTCGCGGTGCTGGTCGCAATACCGGTCGGCTTCCTGATCGGTATGTCGCCTTTGATGAGCCGGGCGCTCGACCCCTATATCCAGATCCTGAAACCGGTCTCGCCGCTCGCCTGGATGCCGCTCGCCCTCTACACAATCAAGGATTCGGGACTGTCGGCAATTTTCGTGATCTTCATCTGCTCCTTGTGGCCGATGCTGATCAATACGGTGTTCGGGGTATCGAGCACCCGCAAGGAATGGCTTAACGTCGCCCGCACGCTCGAGGTTGGGCCGGTCCGGCGCGCCTTCACGGTAATCCTGCCGGCCGCCGCCCCGACCATCCTCACCGGCATGCGCATCTCGATCGGCATCGCTTGGCTCGTCATCGTTGCGGCCGAGATGCTCGTCGGCGGCACCGGCATCGGCTACTTCGTCTGGAACGAGTGGAACAACCTCTCGATCACCAACGTGATTACCTCGATCCTGTTGATCGGCCTCGTCGGCATGATCCTCGACCAGTTGCTCGCCCGCGCTCAGCGCCTCGTCACCTTCCCTGAGTGAGGCGCAAGACCATGAACAAGCTCCTTCCCTTCGTGCGGCGCGTCTCCGATGCCGTCCCCGACCAGAAACCCGGGACCGGTCGCATGTCCACCTCCGAAAAATTCATCTCGATCGAGGGGATCGCCCGGCGCTATCCGGCGCCGATGGGTAAGACAACAACGATCTTCGAGAACCTGTGGCTGCCGATGCGGCGCGGCGAGTTTGTCTGCATGATTGGGCATTCCGGCTGCGGCAAGACCACAGTACTGAATATCCTGGCCGGGCTCGAGGCGCCCTCCGAGGGTGCGGTGATTGTCGACGGGCAGGCGCTCCAGGGCACCAGCCTCGACCGGGCGGTGATCTTCCAGGGCCACGCCCTGCTGCCCTGGCGCAGCGTGCTCGGCAACGTCGCCTACGCGGTGTCGTCACGCTGGCGCAAGGCACCGAAGGCCGAGATAGAGGCGCGGGCGAAGAAAGCGATTGCCACGGTCGGTCTTGCCGGCTCCGAGCACAAAAAGCCGTCCGAATTGTCGGGCGGTATGAAGCAGCGCGTCGGCATCGCCCGCGCCCTGTCGATTGAACCCAAGATCCTCTTGATGGACGAGCCGTTCTCGGCTCTCGACGCACTGACCCGAGGCACTCTGCAAGACGAGGTGCGCCGCATCTGCGTAGAGACCGGCCAGACCGTGTTCATGATCACCCACGACGTCGACGAGGCGATCTACCTCGCCGACCGGATCGTCCTCATGACGAATGGGCCGGAGGCGAAAGTCGCCGAGATCGTCGAGAACCCGCTGCCAAAGGACCGCGACCGCACCCAGCTCCATCACGCGCCGGGCTATTACGCGTTGCGCAACCACCTGATCGACTTTCTCGTGTCGCGCTCCAGGACCCTGCGCGACGCGATGCCGGCCGGCTACGACCAGCGCCACCCGCCGGTCGTCCGCCCGACGCTGAGCGAGGCCGACGCCGCCACGATCGCGGCCGAGCCGCCCCCCCGCCGGGCCTGACCCGCGCAACCCCTTCCGATCCCGGGCACGACGCCGCGCCGCTTTCGACGACCGGCGCCCGGGACCGTGCCGAACGGGATAGGGCGTGGGGAAACGAATCTCCCCGTCCGATGCCGAGCCCTAACACGCGCTGCCCGCAGGACGGCGCTGATCCACGGAGAAACCTCATGAAGCGCGAAGACCTCACCGAGAAGCTGCTCGATATCAAGCGCGAGAAGGGCTGGACTTGGAAGCACATCCAGGAGGAGATCGGCGGCATCTCGCCGATCCTGATCACCGCCGCCTGCATGGGCCAGATGAAGCTGCCGAAGGCGCAAGCGGCGAAAGCGGCCACCCTGTTCGGCCTGACCCAGGCCGAGGAGCGGATGCTGAACGAGGCGCCCTATCGCGGCTCGATTCCGCAGATGCCACCGACCGACCCGTTGATCTACCGCTTCTACGAGTTGGTCATGGTCTACGGCACAACCTGGAAGGAGCTGATCCAGGAAGATTTCGGCGACGGCATCATGTCGGCGATCGACTTCAACATGACAATGGAGCGCGAGCCCAACAACAAGGGCGACCGTGTCAAGATGAGCTTGTCGGGAAAGTTCCTACCATACAAGTACTATGGCAACGAAGAGGGCGTTTCCGAGTACGGATTTAAGGAATCATGAGGATTATGGCTGGCTCTAAATTAGAGTCAGCCATATATCTGCGAATTTTGCCATGTAAATTACTTATATTAATGAGATAGACAAATATTATTTGATTACATGCTAGACATAATTTCACATAGTTGCACTGACTGCAGGAACTTCAGTCAACCGCGTTGTGAACCGCGGCGAGCGCATCTCGAATTTCGTCGACCAGATGCGCTTCTCGACTAGCCCCGCCCGTGCCGGCACCACCGCGCCGCGCCCGAACCGGCTGTTGCAGGCGTCCATGGCCGCCATCAGCGCACCAGACTTCTCCCGGTCGAGACCGCCGAACAGCGGGCGGGGCGCCCCGTCGAGCGGCACGAGATCCTTCGTGACCAATCCCGCCTTGCTGTAGCGCCAGGGCGTCGGTCCCTGCTCCTTCCAGGTCTTCGCCACGCCGTGCAGCGCCGCCTGGATCAGGTGGCGGCTGTCGTTCGTCGCCTCGGGCAGATGGACCACCGTCGAGACCGCGCGCATCGGGTCGCCCCGGTCGTGCTCGCTGGTGTGGTAGAAGACGGTCACGGCGGAAACGGCGAGCCCGTCGCGTCGCAGCTTCTCGCCGAGCCGTGTCGCATGCGCCGCCACCGCCTGCTCCAGCACCGTCCGTTCGGTGATCCGGGACGAGAACGATCGGGTGACCGCGCAGCCCTTGCGCCGGGCCGGCACGATCTCGAGCGGCAGGCAGGCGCGGCCGCGCAGCTCGTGGATGATGCGCTCGCCCACCACCGTCAGCGAGGCCCGCGCCGGTCGGGGATCGAGGTCGCGCAGGTCCGCCACCGTGTCGACGCCCATGGCCTCCAGGCGCGCCCGCGAGGCACGCCCGATGCCCCAGACCTCGCCGACCGAGATCCCGACCATCCAGGCAGCGCGCTCTGCCTCGTCCGAGAGGTCGCACACGCCCCCGAGTTCGGGGACCGACTTGGCGATGTGGTTGGCGAGCTTGGCGAGCGTCTTCGTCGGTCCGATCCCGACGCAGGTCGGCAGGCCAGTCCACTGCCGCACCGTCGATCGAAGATCCCTCGCCAGCGCCACCCGGTCGCGCTCGCGCACGTCGGAGAGGTCGAGGAAACTCTCGTCGATCGAGTAGATCTCCACGTCCGGCGCGAACTGCCGGTAGACGGTGTTGGCCCGGGCCGACATGTCGCCGTAGAGGGCGTAGTTCGAGGAGAAGACGCGCACGCCCTTGGACCGGCACAGCTGCCGGATCTTGAAGTAGGGCTCGCCCATGCGGATCCCGAGCGCCTTGGCCTCGGAGGTGCGGGCGATGGCGCAGCCGTCGTTGTTCGAGAGCACGATCACCGGCACGCCGGTCAGCTTCGGATCGAACACGCGCTCGCAGGAGCAGTAGAACGAGTTCCCGTCGATGAGCGCGATCGCCCGGCTCATCGTTTGATGCTCGCTCTCGCCTTCACGTGGTGCCAGCGTACCGAGAACAGCAGCACGCCCCAGAGCAGGCCTTCCTCCAGGTCCTCCAGGACGAATTCGCCCATCTCCGGGTTGTCGAAGGAGAGGGATAGCCGGTTGCCCTGGGCGACCAGGCGCTTGAGGCTCATCTCGCCATTGACCACCGCGACGACGACCGCGCCCGACGAGGGCGAGAGCGAGCGATCGACGACGGCGAGATCCTCGTCGTGGATGCCGGCCCCCTTCATCGACCAGCCGCGCACCCGCCAGATGAAGGTGGCGGGCGGGTTCGGGACGAGCCAGCGCGGAAGCTCGAGCGCCCCTTCGATGAAGTCCTCGGCCGGGCTCGGGAACCCGGCGCAGAGCGTCGGGAGCATGAACGGGATCCGCACGAGCCCGCTGTCGTCCGCCGCCTCCGCACCGACCCGATAGAGACTCACGCGCGCCCTCCATGTTAGAACGAAAAGAGAACAAACAGGCTTGCGGTTCCCGGTCAAGGCCGAGCTTCTCCTGGCGCGGTGCGACTACGGACGACGGCGCCCGATCGGCACGAGCAGAGCGTGCTGCGATCTTGACGGCGAATGCCGTCGGGGGTTCGCCCAGCAGCACGGGCTTGCTCGCCCGTCATTCATATGCGCCGGACGCGCCGCCGCCACGGAGCTGGCGCGGTGGGTCGCCATGAGGAACCCGGGCAATACCGCCGTGGCTCCGGGGTGCGAGGGAGGCTGACGCTGTTCTTACGAGAACCGGCTCCTTGTCCAAAGCAACATCGGGTACGGCTCAATGCAGCGGCCATCGGAGGCTCTGCGGAGGCGAACGATCGGTCAAGATGGACGACGAACCGAACCATCCGGCCTACGGAACGGCGGAGATGGTCCGCGATTGTGCGGCGGAATGTGCAGAGCTCTCTGCGACGTTCCTCTCGGGGCGGCGATGCGGCTGCGGGGCAACGACTTGCCGGGATATCGCTGTGCGATGCATTGCACGGCGGCTGCCACGAAATGCGCCCGCGAACTCGCCGCCCTGCTGGGCGAGGATGCGGCCCTCGACCACCGGCCCGACCGGCAGGGGCGTCCAAGGCTCACTGTCTGATCCTCCGGCGTTCCCGCGGGACACCGGGACTGTTTGCGCTCTGCCCGGGCGCGAGGCCGCCGTCAGCCGAGCGGATGCGCCGTCGATTCTAGGAGGATTTGATGTCGAGCGAGCGGCCCGCATCGGGCCGCCCCTGATCGCAGCGTCGCCGGTGGAAGAGGCCAACCTTGAGTGGTAGAAAGAAGCTCTTGAGCTGGGGACTATAGAGAACTCAAGCCAGCGCGGCCTCGGAGGGTTTCGCCAGCACTTCGGTGAGTTGCTCGCACCAAGGCTCGCGCTGCGGCTAGGCTGCTGCGGGTCCGAGCGATAGATGAGCTCGGCGGCAAGTCGATCGGCTCCGCCGGCCGGGTCCAGTCGGCAATCGGTCTGGCCTCCGCGACGAGGTCGATGTAGGGGAACCGAGTCCCATGGGTTTCGGTGGGTTCGTTCAGCAGCGTCTCCCCAGCAAGAATCGAAACGCGTGCACCCCCGCGGAATGGTCGAACATCGACGCGACGAAATCGGTCTTGTTCCTGACCATGAGAATACCTCGTCCGAAAAACAGGAAGTCCGGCCGCATCCGCGATATCCAGGCGGACGGTCTCGGTTCCGGGGTCGTTGAAGGCATCGCCCCAGGCCGAGAACTTCGCGGCCCATTCCCGACCGCCGGCGCGGATTTGCGCCCCTGGGACACGATCTTGGCGCCCCCGCCATCGGCACCGTGCCTGATCCATCGAGCGTGGCGGCGTGACGCGTCGCCGGCCCCGATGCTTTCTCTGGATCCCGCTTGATCCTCGCCGACGACGCGGTGCGCCCAATCGCCATCGGTCTCGACCTCACGCAGAAACCGTCTTCCCGACAGGAGCCGTGTCCGACGTCGATGCAAGACCCCACCACTCAGTCCTAACATTGATTGCAATGATGCCCTATTCCAAATTGATGACTCTTTTTCTACGGCATTATTACGGTCAAAATTAATAAATCTCAGAACAAACAAACGTCATCCCTATTAGATCATGTCGTATTTATGTGAAAAACACATTTCTAATTTTTCTATCTTACATTATTTTTTCTATTTGTTACGATTAACTAGTAGGTTTTATTGCGGCTTCCGGCCGTCGACAGGCAGTGTCATGAGACGACGGCTCCCCCCGTGGCGTGGGATCGAGGCCTTCGAGGCGGTCGCGGCCGCCGGGACGGTGACCGGCGCGGCAGCGCGCCTGCACCTGTCCGAGAGTGCCGTGAGCCGGCAGATCCGGGCGGTCGAGATCGACTTGGGGACGCCGCTCCTGCTCCGTCTGCCCAGCGGCCTCGTTCTCACGGCAGCAGGCGCCGACCTCCTCCCGGTGGTGGTGCACGCCCTCGACAGTCTCGAGAGCGCGACCGAACGGCTGCGGATACATCCCCGGGCACCCCGCCTCACCGTCGGCTGCGACCCGGCGCTCGCCGAACGCTGGCTGATCCCGCTTCTCGCTGCAGCTCCACCACCCAGGGCGGTCGTGGTCGAGCTGACCTCGCTCGACATGGGCAGCGGTCGCGCCGTGCCCCACCTGAGGATCGCGTGGCAGGACGTCGACGAGGAAACACCCACATCGACGTCACTGCTTCCGGACGCCTTCGGCCCAGTCCATCGCCCCCTTGCAGTGGAACCGACCCGGCCGTGGGCCGGAATTACCCGAATCCACGCCCGGTCGTGGCCCGACGCCTGGGAGCGCTGGGACCGCGCCGCCGGAGGGATCGCCGATTGTCGGGCGGGCGAGGTATTCATGGCCGATCTCGCCCTCGCCGTTCGCGGCGCCGAGGTCGGTCTCGGCCGTACGATCGTTCCCGAAGCGCTGGTGCGGCCGGAGCTCGCTGACGGCCGATTGATCGCTCCGTCCGGCTTCCGGCCGCTCGGACGTCGCGTCGGCATCGTGCCGAGCGACAACGCGATCATGCCTGCCGCACTGGTACCAGTGTGCCGCGAGTTCATCGCCTGGCTGCGCCTTGAGGCCTGAGGCTTCGCCGGGAGGTCGGGGCAGGCCGGCGCCCTGCGAGCTTCACGAGAGGGGATCGCGGGGCCCGGCTCAGGCCGTCTGCCGGTCGGCGCAGCGAGTCTCCCGGCAGCTCGGTGCTCGAGCCTGCACCGTCATCCTCACGCCGCCGGAGCGGATCGACGCGATGGTGGCCTCGAGCACGGCCACCCCGTGCGCCACCTCGTCGAGGGGGACCGGGTAGGCCTCGTCTCCCCGCACGGCCCGGGCGAACGCTTCGAGCTCGGCCCGCTCGGTGTCGAGGACGGGAAACGCGACGTGGCGCGAAACGCCGGAGCGCTCGACGATCTGCAGGCTCGTCTCGTCTGGCATGACGGCGTAGCCCCGGACGCCAAACACGCGCAGCTGCCAGGTCCAGGCCGTGGCCATGAGCGTCGCGACATGGCCCGACGGCCCCGACCGGAAGCGCAGCATCGCGCTCGTCGTGTCGTCCATCGGGATCGCGACGGCCCGCCGCATGCTCTGGGCCGTCACCTCCTCGACTGGTCCGAGGCCGTCGATCAGGGCGTCGAGGCTGTGGATGCCCATCGCGGTCAGGCCGCCGGCCGGCGCGTCCGCATCGCCGGCCCGCCAGGCATCCGGCGTGTAGGCGAGGCCGAAGGCGCCGGCGAACAGGGCCTCGGCATGCAGGATCGTCCCGAGTTCGCCGGCGCGCAGGAGGTCGCGCAGCGCCCGGAAGGCGGGCAGGAACCGGCGATTGTGGCCGAGCGCCAGCACGCGCCCGGCCGCCGCGCAGGCCGCAATCGCGGATTGCGCCTCCGCGAGGGTCAAGGCGAGAGGCTTCTCGACGAAGACGTGCTTTCCGGCCCCGGCCGCGGCGCAAACCTGGCCGGGGTGAAGGCTGTGAGGGGTCGCAAGCACCACCGCGTCGACATTCGGGTCGGCCAGGCACGCCTCATAGGATGCAAGCTGCAGACGCTGGCGGTTCGCGTATGGCTGCGCACGCGCGGGTGAGCGCACGGCGGCGTGGGTGAAATAGATCTCGGACCCGCGGGGCTGCCCGTCCTCCTGCACCGACGCGACGAGGCGGCGGCCCCAGCCGCCGAGACCAACGATTGCTGCCCGGATCACACCCGACCTCCATAAGACGCTCAGTGGCCCGTCACGCGGGGGCGGACCGCCGCCCCGCAGCCGGGCGCGAACGATCGCGCCGCAAGGCGATCGCCGCCATTGCCGTTACGGAAATTCGAGTTGCCGGAACGGCAATGGCTCGCGGCGCACTCAATCCCGCAGGCTGACCTCGTCCAAACCCCGGATCAGACGCGGTGGGAGGTAGTGATGCGGATCGGTGTTCTGCGCGAGCGCAAGCCCAACGAGACGCGGGTCGCCCTGACCCCGCGCGAGGTCGCCGTCCTGGTCGGGCACGGTCACGCGGTCGACGTCGAGCCCGGCGCGGGAGAGGCTGCCGGCCATCCCGACGCAGCCTTCGTCAGGGCCGGTGCTGTCGTGTCGGCAAAGAAGCAAATTCTTGGGGCGTGCCAGCTCCTCCTGAAGGTCAAGGCACCGCTACCGGAAGAGTACGAGGATTATAGCCCAGGCCACATCCTGATGACCTTCCTGCATTTCGACGAGAACATCGACCCGGTGTCATTGGAACGCCTGGTCGCCAGAGGGTTTCTCGGCATTGCCTGCGAAGCGGTGCGGGTATCCGGCCGCGCGCCGATCCTCGAGCCGATGAGCCGCCTCACCGGGCAGCTCTTCGCCCAGCGGGCAATCGAGCTCTGCACGCACCACTCCGGCCGCCTGGCCTCGGGACTCGACCCGGCGCTCGGCCCGGTCGGAGCGCTCCTGATCGGGACCGGCGAGATCGGTCTCTCGGTGCTCCAGGTCTGGCACGCCCTGCGGCTGCAGCTGACCGTGCTCGCCAACCGGGACCGCGCAGCGGTCAACGCGCAAGCCAATCATCGTTTCGGGACGCGGAACCACGACTACCTGCCGGCCGACGCGGTCCGTTTCCTGCGGATGGACGTGACCGATCCGGCCCGCACCCAGGCCGCGCTCGCGGCCGCGCTCCCGTCGGTCGCTATCGTCCTCAACGCCGCGGTCCGCCGTCCCAGCCTGCCGCCCGACCGGCTGCCCCACCTGATCACGCGGCCGATGCTGGCGGCCCTCGCTCCCGGCTCGATCGTGTGCGACGCCACCGCCTGCGACCGCGACCTGATCGAGACCTGCCTGTCCTCGCCGGATCTCGCGGCGATCGAGACGATCGACGGGATCGTCCATTACAGCCCCGACCACATTCCGGCCCTGGTGCCGCGCACGGCGAGCGATCTGTACGCGGCGGCTCTCCTGCCTTTCGTGATCGCTCTGGCCGACGAGGGCGTGGGGGGCGCACTCGGCCCCGACACGCCGCTCCGCGGAGCGATCGCCTGCGGCGCCGGCCGTCTCACAGACGCCCGCAGCGCCGCCCGGAAGGGCCTCTCGGCCACGCCCGTCGACGCGGTGCTGGCGGCCTGGTCGACGGGTGCGGGGTGCGCGGCATGACCCCCTCCCCTTCCCTCCTCGTGACGCCAGGCCCCGTCGCGACGAGCCCGGCCGTCCGCGCTGCGATGACCGTCGACCGCTCGGCAGCCGAGCCCGGGATGATCGCGGCGCTCCGGCAGATGCAGACCCGGATCGGCGCTCTCGTCCGGGCGGACGCGGCCTACGCGGTGATCCCGGTCCCGGGGAGTGCCACCCAGGCCAACGAGATGGTGCTGCGCGCCCTGCCCCCACCGGGCGCCACGGTGCTGATCGTGACGAACGGCGCCTATGGTGACTGGCTCGCGAGCCTGTGCGTGGCGATGGGCCGTGGGCATCGCGTCCTGCGTAGCGCACCGCTCGGGCCGATCCCGCCCGAACGGGTCGCCACCGTCCTCGAGGCGGATACCGCGATCAGCCACGTCGCGTTCGTCCACGTCGAAACGAGCTCGGGGCTGCTCAATCCGTTACCGGAGATCGCCGCGATCTGCCGCCGCCTCGGTCGCGGGCTGATCGTCGATGCCGTCGCCGCGGCGGGCATTGTCCCGCTCGACGTCGCGCACGCCCGGCCGGAAGCGGTTGTCCTGTCCTCGAACAAGGGGCTGCAGGGCCCGCCCGGCCTCGCTTGGGTGGTGACGGAACGCGCCGCGCTCGAGCGGGGGCGGGGGTTTGCGGCCTCCTCCAGTCTCGACCTGTTCGATCAGCACCAGCACGTCGAGCGCACCGGGACGTTCCGGTTCACCCCGCCGACCCAGGTGCTCTGCGGCGTGGCCGCCGCCCTCGAGGAACTCGAAGCCGAGGGATTGTCGGCTCGTTCGGCGCGATACCGGGAGAACTGGGTGGCCGCCGCCGCCGTCCTCACGGCGGCGGGCTTCCCGCCCCTGCTGCGGCCGCCGCACGCGGCCCCGATCGTGGTGACCGTGGCGCTCCCGGAGGATGGCCCCTCCCCTGCCGGCGTGACCGACGCGATGGCGCACCGCGGCTATGTGCTCGTGCCGGGCCGGCTCGCCGTGCCGCGCACCGTCCGGCTCGGCTGCATCGGCGCGCTCACGCCGGCGGACACGGCGCGGGCCGCTAAGGCCCTCGCCGAGGTGCTGAGCGCCGGCCCGCCGACAGCGGCGGGATGACCCGGCCTCACGCCCGGGCGGTCACGGCGTCCCGATGCCCCTTGGGCAAGGTCCTCTCGGGTGAGGCCGTGCCGGGCAAGGTTCCTTCGGCCAGGGCTCCTTCGGGATGAAAGCAGGCAAGCCCGGTCTCGTCGAGGGGCGGGCGGGCTTCGAAGCAGCCGGGCTGGCGGCGGCGGCAGGCCGGCGCGTAGAAGCAAGCCTCGCGCGAACCGAGCCGGGGATCGGTCCCGGCGGCGCCGTCATAGGCGGCCCCGGCGACGAGCCGCGCGGTATAGGGATGGCGGGGGCGACCCAGCACCACTTCGGGCGTCCCCACTTCCACGATCCGGCCGAGATACATCACCGCGATGCGGTGGCAGAGGAACTGTGCGGCCGCGAGGTCGTGGGTGATGAACAGGAGCCCGACCCCCGTCTCGGCGTTCGTGCGACGCACGAGGTTGAGGATCTGGGCGCGCACCGACACGTCGAGCTTCGAGACCGGCTCGTCCGCCACGATGAAGTCCGGGCGGGTGGCGAGTGCCCGCGCCATCGCGACGCGCTGGAGCTGGCCGCCCGACAGCGCGTGGGGGAAGCGCACGGCGTGCTCTGACGCCAGCCCGACCTGCGCGAACAGCGCCGCCACGATGTCCTCGCGCGCGGAGGGCAGCCCGATGCGGTGGACGTCGAGGGCGAGACGCACCGCGTCGCCGACCCGCCGCCGCGGGTTGAAGGAGCCGAGCGGGTCCTGGAACACCATCTGGAGCCGCCGCTGCGTCGGCGTGCCGGGGGCGAGCGGCGCTCCGCCGAGGCGGATCGCCCCGCGCGTCGGGCTGTGCCGGCCGACGAGGGTCAGGCCGAGCGTCGTCTTGCCCGAGCCGGACTCACCGACGAGGCCGACGATCTCGCCAGGCGCGAGGGTCAGATCGACGTCATCGAGGATCCGCATCCGGCGGGCGCGCCAGCGCGACGGCAGGCGCATCTCGAGACTCACGCGATCGATGACGAGGGGATCGGCTGGACGATCAGGCATCGGGATGATGGCACCGCAGGAGATGGCCGGGACGCAGGGCGGAAAGGCGGGGCGGATCCGAGCGGCACAGGGCGTCGGCCCGCGGGCAGCGACCGAGGAACGGGCAGCCGCCGGTCGGCGGGCGACCCGGCTCGCCCGCCATCTCGACGAGTACGGCATCGCGCGCGGCGAGCGAACGGACCGTGGCGATCAGACCGCGCGTGTAGGGGTGGCGGGGGGTGTCGAGGACGGTGTCGGCCGGACCGATCTCGACGATCGTGCCGGCAACCATGACGGCGACGCGGTCGCACAGGCGGCGCGCCGCGGGAAGATCGTGGGTGACGAACAGAATCGCGCAGCCGGTGCGTCGCTGCCGCTCGCGGACGAGGTCGAGAATCTGCTGGGCCACCACGGCGTCGAGGTTCGTGGTCGGCTCGTCGGCCACGATGAGGTCGGGCTCGAGGGCCCCAACCATCGCGATGAGGACGCGCTGGAGCATGCCGCCGCTGAGCTGATGCGGATAGGCGGCGAGGACCTGGTCGGCCGCCCGGACGCCGACCTCCGACAGCCAACGGGCGGCGGCGTCGGGCCGCCGGTCCCCACGTCGGCGCAGGACAGCCCGCATGTGCCAGCCGATGCGCTTGGCCGGGTTGAAGGCACCGACCGGATCCTGGACGATCATCCCGAGGCGCCGCCCGCGAAGCGGCGCCAGCACCGCCTCGCCGCGCAGCAGGTCGTGGCCGTCGAAGGTGAGCCGTCGGGCCGTGGCGCTCGCCCCGGATGGCAAGAGCCCCAGGAGGGCAAGGCCCGTGAGGGTCTTGCCCGAGCCCGATTCGCCGATCAGGCCGAGGGTCTCGCCGCGCGCGAGCGTGAAGTCGATCCCCGCGACCGCCGTCCAGGCCCCGGCGGGACCCGGGACGCTCACCGCGAGATCGGCGATGGTCAAGAGAGGGGTTGGCGTGATCATGAGCGGCCCCGCAGCTTGGGATCGGCGAGCTCGCGCAGGCCGTCTCCGAGCAGGTTCAATCCGAGGAGCGTGAACGCGATGAACAGGCCGGTGAGCGTGAGCACCCACGGGGCCTGGCCGAACACCTCGCGGCCTTCCGCCATGATGGTGCCGAGCGAGGGCTGGGGCGGCTGGACGCCGAGCCCGATGAAGCTCAGGCCCGCCTCGATCACGATGCCGAAGGCGAGCCCGAGGGTCGCCTGCACCAGGAGCGGGCCCGCGATGTTCGGCAGGATCTCGCGAAGGAGGATGCTTGCGCTCGATTGGCCGATCACCCGTGCGGCAGCGACGTAGGTCTGGCCGCGGGCGCTCGCCGCAAGGTTGCGGCTGAGGCGCACGAAGATCGGTGTGTAGACGAGCGCGATGGCGAGGATCAGGGTTCCGATGCCGAATCCGAGCACGACGACGAGGAACAACGCGAGGACGAAGCTCGGGAACGAGAACAGGAGGTCGGAGAGGCGAAGCAGCACGGCGGCGGGGAGCCCGCCACGCTCGGCTGCGATCAGACCCGCGAGGGTCCCGGCGAATGCCGCGAGGGCAACGCCCGCAGCACTGACGGCCAGCGACAGCCTGGCCCCGGCGAGCACGCGGGTGAGTACGTCGCGCCCAAGGGCGTCGGTGCCGAACGGGTGCTGCCAGTCAGGGGGCATGAGAAAGGCGAGGACGTCCATGTGCGTGGGATCGTAGGGCGACAGGGCGGGCCCGAAGCCGACGAGCAGCGCGACGAGGCCGGTGACGAAGGCGCCGAGCGGCGCGAGGCGGTGGGCGAGGAAGGCGCGCATGCGAGGGGTCTAGCTCCGGCGCGGATCGAGGAGGGCGCAGAGCCCGTCGGTGGCGAGGTTCGCCGCGAGGACACCGAGCAGGAACACCAGCGCGCAGGCCTGCACGAGCGGGTAGTCGCGCGCGAAGGCCGCATCGACCATGAGGGCGCCGAGACCGGGCAGGCCGAAGATGCGCTCGATCACCACGGTGCCGCCGAGAAGGTAGCGAACCTGCAGCCCGACCACCGTGACGAACGGGATCAGCGCGTTGCGCAGGATGTGGTGGCGGAAGATGAATCCGCCGGGATGCCCGAGCGCGCGTGCGACCCGCACGTGCTCGCTCAAGGCTTCGTCGATCAGCGCCGCGCGCAGGATGCGGGTGAAGCTCGCCGCCATCGGCGCCGCGATGGCGAGCGCCGGCAACGTCGCGCACGAAAGAGCCCCGCTCAGCGAGACCGAAGGCGCAACGTAGCCGAAGCTCGGGAACAGGCCGAGCCCGAAGCCGAGGCTGCCGATCAGCAGGTAGGCGACCCAGAAATCCGGCATCGCGACACCGAGGACCGCGAGGGTCGTGGCGAGGCTGTCGGGCCAGCGGCCGCGCCAGCGGGCCGCCACGGCGCCGGCGACGAGGGCTGTCGCGGTCGCAAGGACGAGCGCGTAGACGCCGACGAAGGCGGTCACCGGCAACCGGTCGGCGATGAGGCGCGAGACCGGGATCCCGCTTGCGACCACGATCGAGGTGCCGAAGTCGCCCTGCAATGCCGGGCGGAGCCAGGCTTCGAACTGGACCGGCCAGGGCTGGTCGAGGCCCCAGCGCGCGCGATAGGCGGCCACGGCGGCGGGCGTCGCGCCCTCGCCGAGGGCGGTGAGCGCCGGGTCGCCCGGGCCGAGACGCAGGGCCGCGAAGATGCACAAGGCGCCGAGGAGCCCGACGAGGGCGGCCCCGCCGGCATGCCGGAGGATCGGGCCGGACAGACGGAAGAGACCCGCGTTCATGCCCGCAGCTCCAGGTGGCTGAACTGATCGCCGAAATTCGAGTAGGGCAGCTGGGTGAAGCCCGCGAGCCGGCGCGTGGCGACGTGATGGACGTTCGAGCAGAAGGCCGGCCAGACCGGCATGTCCTCGAGCATCAGGCGATCGGCCCGGGCGTAGATCGCGGCCCGGCGGCTGGGGTCGAGGGTGGTGCGGCCCTCCGCGAGCAGCGCCTCGAAGGCCGGGTTGGCGTAGCCCTGGAAGTTGCGGGCCCCCTCGGCGCCGAGGATGTCGCCGAGATACTCGTCGTAGTCGACGAGGCCGAGCCAGCCCCAGACGGCGGCCTGGTAGGCGCCGGACCGTAGCTGGGCGAAGACCGCGTTGGTGTCGCCGGACTGGACGCTGAGACGCGTTCCCAAGGTCTGGTTGATCTGGGCGACGACGATCTCGCCGAAGCGCCGCCACCAGGACGAGCCCCAGACGAGGACGGTCGCCGCGACGGCCTCGGGCCGGTAGCGCGCCTTGGCGAGCTCGGCCCGGGCGCGGGCCGGGTCGTAGGTCACGAGATCGGGGAGCGGACCCTGATGCGCCAGCAGGGCGGGCGGCAGCAGGCCCGGCGTGACGGTACCCTCGCCGAACAGGACGGCCTTGACCAGAGTGTTGCGGTCGAAGGCCATCGAGAGAGCGCGGCGCACGTGGACGTCGTCGAAGGGCGCCTGCCGGGTGTTGAGCGCGACGTAGCGGGTGTTGAGTCCAGGCTGCTTGAAGACCTGCAGGGAGGCGCGCGCCTCGAGGGCGCGAACATCGGCGAACGGTGCGGTGCTCGTCAGGTCCACGGCCTGGCCGAGAAGAGCGGTGAGCCCGCTCGATTCTTCCGGGATGAGCAGGACGTCGACCCGCGGGCTGCGGGGCGGCGGCCCGAGGCGATGGGGCGCGGCCTCGAGTTCGACGCGCTCGTTGGAGCGCCACGCTCGCACCCGGTAGGCGCCGCTGCCGACGGGGGCACGGGCGAAGGCCTCGGGCCCGAGGTCGCGCAGCGCAGCGCGCGACACGATCTGCGTCCCCGTCCGGGTGTTGGTGAGGGCGCTGAGCAGGGGGGCGAACGGCGCCCGGGTGGTGATGCGGACGGTCAGGGGGGTGCGGGTAGCGATCGCTTCGATCGCCACGAGCTTGCCGCGGTTCGGCGAGGCGGTGGCCGCGTCGAGGATGCGCTCGAGGGAGAACTTGACGTCGTCGGCAGTCACCGGCGCTCCGTCGTGGAAGCGCGCGTCGGGCCTGAGGCTGAACTCGAGCGTCGTCGAATCGACGACCGTGTAGGTCGCGGCGAGATCGCCCTCGATCTCCATGCGGGCGTTGAAGCGCAGAAGCGCGTTGAAGACCGCCCAGATGACGTACGATTCCGAGAGCAGGCTCGCCTTCGCCGGATCGAGGGTGTTCAGCACCGAGAAGCCCGCGATCGCGGCACGCACCGTCGCGGCGGCCTCGGCGCGGACGAGGCCCGCGCCGGCAAGCGAGCCGAGGGCGGCGCCGGCCACGAGGCTGCGCCGGGTCAGGATGGGCAGGGTCACGGGCGATCTCCTTGGCTGAGCGCGGCGGTCCCGGCTGGAAGGCTTAGGGGATCGGGAGCCGGGGATACGAGGAGCGGTGGGCGGGGAGACGAGACGGCGAACGGCGAGGCGAAGAGACTGGCGACCTCGTTCGTGTAGGCGGCGATGGCGGCTTGCCGGGCGGCGGTATCCCAGCCCAGGGCGTCGCCGACCGCGGCGGCGACGGCGGCGATCTCGCGCTCGCCGAGAGGCTCACCCCAGGCGGCGCCCGTGCGCCGGAACAGGATGTCGGCGAGCGTCGCGGCGTGCTCGCGCTCTGCCACGCGCCGCAGCTCGGCCGGGGCGCAGGGCGTGCCGGGGCACTGGCCCCGTCGGGTCGGATCCTGTGCCACGGCCGGTCCGGCGTAGCGCACGGCCTGTGCGGGGCGTCGGGGCACGAGGCCGCGGGCGGCCGTCCGGGCGAGCAGCCGTCCGGCAGAGCGATGGCTCATCACCGGACCGGCCGTGAGGGCGAAGATGCCCGGCAGGCCGTCCGCGGCGAGGTCGTGGAGCTCACGCGAGCGCCGGCCGAGCGGCAGCGCGGGATCGTAGGTCAACGGCCGGATTCCCGCCCAGCTCGCGACGACGGAGTCGGGCCCGAGGTGGCAGCCGGGCAGGAGATGGCGCGCCTCGGCGAGCAGGAAGGCGGCCTCGTCCGGAGTCACACGGACGTCGTGGGGGTCGCCGTCGTAGAGGGTCTCGGTCGGCCCGAAGAAGTGCAGGCCGCGCCAGGGGATGCAGTAGAACGGCTCGCCCCGGCGGCTGAGCGCGGCGATCCCCGTCCCGGCGCAGTCGGGAGGCAGCCGGACCAGGAGATGCGCGCCCTTGGTGCCAACGACGCGACGGCGGGCATCCGGGGCGACGGTCCGCGTGACCGCGTCGATCCCGGTGCCGGCGAGGTTGAGGACCCGTCGTGCCGTGACGTGGGCCGGCGGCTCCGAGCCGAGCGTATCGACAAGGCGCACCTGCCAGCCTTCGGGACACGATCCGAGGAGGGCCGCGGAGGTGTAGTTGCGCACCCGGGCGCCGCAGCGCTCCGCGTCGAGGACCGCGTCGAGGCAGAGCCGCTCGGGCCAGTCGATCTGGTACTCGCGAAAGCACGCGACGGCCTCGAGCCGGTCCGGATCACGCAGGGCGCGCAGGAGCGGGCGGGCGAGGGCGACACCGGGCGACAGGCGCTCGTAATCGAGGGGGATGCGGCCCCCGGAGCCGAGCCCGGCGAGGATCCCGAAGGCTGCGTCGATCTGCCAGGGCCGATAGGGTCCGTCCCGGTAGACCGGAAAGCAGAACCGCATCGCGGTCACCCGCTCCGGCACGGTCTGCACGAGCTCGGCCCGCGCCGCCATGGCCTGGCGCGCCATGCGCAAGGCCGTGAGGAGCCGATCGGGGCGGACAAGGAACTCGGTGATCGAACGGCCCGGGGCGAGGTAGCGCAGGCCGCAATGCAGGAGGCGGCTGGAGCGAGCGGTGGCTCCCGCCCCGAAATCTGCCTTGTCGACGAGGAGCACGTCGTGACCGGCCGCCGCAAGGTGCTGGGCGGCGCTCGCCCCGTTGATGCCGGCGCCGATCACCAGCACGTCGACCGTGAGCCCGGAGAGATGGGAAAGAGAAGTGCGCATCCTCACTGCCTCTCGCCGGCGGCCTTGAGGGCAGCGATCAGCGGCCCGACCGAGGGCGCACGGGAGAGACCCTCCACCGCCTCGATCAACGGCTCGGCCGGGCCGGGGACGAGACCACGGACCTTTGCAGCGAGCATCTCGTCCGACAGGAGGGTCCCCGGGTCCCAGGGGTCGCCTTGCGCAGTGTCGCTCTCGGCCCGCAGGACACGTCCGTCGGCGAGGTGGAGCTGGATGCCGCCCGGGAGCGTGCGCATCTGGTTGCGGGTGAGGCTGTGCACGAAGTCCTCGCCTCGGGGATGGGACACGAAGCTGACCTTGGCGCGCAGTGCGGTCGCGACGGGATCCTCCACCCAGCGCGGATCGCTCCAAGCCGGCCCCGGCGGCACGGCGAGGAGCTGCATCGCCACGAGGTGGGGGAAGCTGAATTGCCGGCTGGCGAACGTACGGGGCGTGGCGAGCGTGAACCGGGCCGAGCCGTTGAGCGGCCCCGTCTCGACCACGATCGCCGTAATGCCGTCGACGGCAGGACGCTCGTTTGCGAGGATCGCTCCGAGGGCGGTGAGAACCGGATGGGTGAACCGACAGCTCGGCCAGGGCTTGTAGGTGATGTCGGCGATGAGCCAGCGCTCGCCCAACCCCTCGGTCAGGTGCGCCACGCCGGGCGAGACCGCGCCCGAGACGCGCGCCAGCCCGCTTGGCCCATCGAGAATGGATGGGAACCCCGTGGTGCCCGCCTCGACCGCCAGTGCGGCTCCGGCCCCGGTGACGGCGCACCAGCCCGCATCGCAGTACTTCGCGTTCGGCAGGTCGACTGCGGCGGCCCAGTGCGCTCCGGCAGGAATCGGCGTGTTGGCACCGGCCACGCCGAGTGTCTGGGCGAACGTGTCGGGGTCCTGCGCCAGGAGCCGCGCCGCCGCGCCGGCTGCCGCCAGGACGACCGGCGCGGCGACGCCCCAGATCACCGGAAAACCCGTGACTCGCCCGTCCGTGATCTCGATCACCGGGCCGATCTGGCTTGCGAGCCTGGCCCCGAGCTCGTAGCCGGTTAGAATCGCGGTCAGGAACGCCGCGCCGGACTGCTTTTGCGCTTCGGCCAGACCGAGGGCGGATGCAACCGCACCGATCCCGAAATGAGCGCCGACTGGAAAGGTCTCGTCGAGATCGAGGGCATTCGCGAGGCGCGCGTTGGCGTAGATCGCTCCGAGGAGCCCGAGATCGGCTCCGCCGGCGACGAAGACGGGGATGCCGCCACCGAGGGCCAATCCGACATTACGGGCGATCGGCCCGATTTCGGTGTCGGCACCCGCCAGAAGGCATCCGAGGGTGTCGAGAAGGAGGCGCTCGGTCTCGCGGCGCACGGGCTCGGGCACCTCGGCCCAGGTCAGGGCACTGAAAGTCCGGGCGAGTTGAAGGGTGGCGGGAGGCAAGCCTTGAACTCCTGGCAGGGGTAAATCGCCCTCCGCATTTCGCTCCGTGCCACTGCGTTCAGCAAATGCAGCAATGATGTACTGGTATGCCGTAGCGGCATATCCGCGAGCGAGTGGAGTCGGCGACAGTGCTGCCCTGATGCCCGATGGCTGGCTCCCGTCACGGTCGCTTCCGGCAGTGACGGCGCGGATCGGTGCGAAGGTCTCGCCGGACTGTCCAGGCCCCGCTCGCCTCCTGCCGGCAGCCGCATCGGCCATCCTCGTCGATAAGATCGAGGCGGTAGCGCCGCGGCGCTTGGCTCGAGACCACCCTCCCCTTCTCCCGGCCAAGCGTGGCGGCGCAGCAGCATGGTCGCGCCCGACGACACGCTCTCGTGCCCCATTTGCCCTGGATGGGGGCCCCGCCTACGCCGCGGCCGCGGGACCGGGGGAACGCGTCGCCTCAGGGGACGGGGGTGCCTCATCGATCGTGATGACCGGTCTTGAGCGACAGCCGGGCGGCCCGGATCATCGGCAAGCTCCCCCGCCGGCCGGCGAGGTCCCAAGCATGGACAATCGGGCATCCGGCAAGCCGCGGGGGAACGGCCCGGCGCGAGACACCTCCGGTCGAATCTCGTCGAGCCAGAGAGGCGCAACGCGGCCGGCGTTACGTCGGGACTTGGAGAGGCGACCGGCCAGCGAACCGCCAAGCCGCACCGCACGATAAGCCAACGCGGCCGGTCCCGCCGAGATCTGGAGGCGTCCGACGCGAACCTGTCCGGCTCACCGCGGACGAGGCACACGGCAGATCACGACGACGGTGGGCCGCCCCTCCCCTGGCGGCCGTGGGCCCCGGCGGGACGCAATTTTTTCACGCCTTCGGGAGATGGTGGCATCGAGGCGCGTCGGCAGAGGCGCGTCGGCGCCCGATTCGTCCCCATCCCTGCCAGTGGTCGGTGTCTGCGCGCTCGAATGCGGCCTGCAGGCTGGTCGCGGCGGCTCGTCGATCGGATCCGGGGTGGCGTTCTCCTTCGGAGGTCGTTGGTCCTGGTGACCGGTTGCCACCTTGGCAGGGACATTACGGTTTTCTTCTTATTATGAACTTTTTGACGCTGATCGTGCCGATGTGGCCAGCCAAGCCCGGATGGCGTCGCTGGCGATCCGGATGACGTGAGTTCCCTTCACGCGCTCCTCGATCGCGAGATAGCCACGATGGGCCGCCCAGCGGATCGCCGTCTGGACGGTGCGGCTGCAGCGCTTGGCCCTGGCCGCGATCGTGCCGAGGGCAAGCTCGCAGAGTTCGTGCTCGCGGATCTCCCGGAAGATGACGCCGATCGCGCTGAGTTCGGCCGGATGGAAATTCTGTTTGACGGTGGCCGGCCACGGTAGCCGATGGCCAGTGTATTAAGTGTCTCTCACAAAACTCCCGATCACCGCCTCGGCTCGCTGTGGTGGCGACATCGCGGCGGGAGTTTTGTGAGGTGCACTAACGCCGCCGGGCGGCGGGCTGGCTTGTTGCCCGCTCAGCGAGGGTCAGGCGTCGCCGAGGTCCAGAACACGGCGTGGGGGATGCCTTGCCCCGAGGAGCGACGATCTCGGCGAGTGGTGGCTGCGCCGGTAGGGAGCCGGGCCGGGCGTTGCCGAGCGCTGCGAGCCGGTCGGACGCGAAGGCGCCGAGCGGCGTCACGCAGCCCTTGGCCGACCCGGCCCCGGTCTTGACCTGGTGTAGGGCGGCTGCTGCCGCCATGCGCGTGCGCCGCGCGTAGACCGCCTGGAAGACCTCCTCGACGTGCTCGTCGAGAAGCTGACCGGCGCCGTAAGCCTGGATCGGGTGCGCATTGAGGGTGTCGAGCACCGGCCGCCGACCGTCCCCGGAGATCTTGGCCGCAGCGCGCAGGTGATAATCGCGCACCAGCGAGGAGGTGGCCTGATGGATCATCGGCCCCTCCCCCGAACGCGTTGCCGGGAACGTTCAGGACACGAGCCCGGCAGGGTCTCGCGCTCGGCCGGGTACCGACGGTGAAGGAGAGGCCGCGAGGACGCACGGACCGGTGGAGGAAACGGGTGACCATGCGGTGGCGCATCGATCCTCGGCAGGATCAGCGTTTCACGGCGCGGGATATCGGGCGTTCCTTCAATGAGGAGCCGGATCGTCGGGGGTCCGCCTAGCTCGCGAGCGGGCGAACGAGCATGCGTGCGCGTTCGCTCGTGCCGTCGCCTGGCCAAGCAGGACCGTCCACTGCCCGGTGGGCATGCCATGTTCCTTGCTGTCATCAGGCAAAGGAAATCTGCTCGCTGGAACGGCGTCCGACGCGTGACGGCCATGGACGGAAGTGCGGTTCTCTCGTCGCCGAACCCGAGAAGGTCTTACGGGACAAACGTTCTGGGAGGCTTTTTCTTTTTGCCGCGTGCTCTTTGCGTGCTCTTTGATTGAAGCCGGCTGGGCGAGATTACCCAGCCGGTGGTGCGCGGGTCGCGTCAGTCTCCCTGGACGTTGCGGGTCTTCGCCTCCAGGAACGCGCCGTAAAGCTGTTCCAGGTGGGACGAAATATATTCGCCGAACTCCCCGGCATCCCTGGATGTCAGGGACAGGCTGAATGTCTTGCCGGAGCGGCGGCACGTCGCTTCGACGGCCTTGCCGGGTGGGGCCCAGTAGGATGTCTGCTGCGAGATCTGTCGGCGACCCGGTGCTCGGCGACCCGCCTTGATCGCCGCGAGGAGATGGCTGAAGCGTTCCGGGCCATCCTTCGCCAGGAACTCTTCTGATAGGATCGCGTCGAACGCGATCTCGGCTTTCGCCGGAACGGCTACCAGCTTCTTCAGCTCTTCCCATCGATCACGTCCGACGCCTTTGGCGGCACCGACGGCATCGATGATGCCAGCCGGCACGGTCTCGGCCACCGACAGCATCCGGGACAGGAGCGTGTCGTCGATCGCGAGGGCCGCCTTGATCGTCGCCTTGGACTGACCCATGCCAAGCAGCTTCTTGGCGAACAGCGCCTTCTCGATGAAGGACAGGTCGGCGCGGGCAGCGTTCTCCTGTCCCTGCGCGACGATGTGGGCAATGTCCTCGATGGACTTCACGACCGCCCGCACGTCACGCCCGAGTTCGCGCGCCGCGCGAACGCGGCGGTGTCCGTAGACGATCATGAACCGCCCCTCCCGGTTCGGGTGGGGGCGGACCAGAATCGGGGTAGACTGGCCGTGCTCGGCGATCGCATCGCGCAGCCGGACGTAGTCCTCGTCATCCTGATCGAGGCGATCGGCAACGAAGGAATCGTCGACCAGCGCGGTATCGAGGCTGACGATCGCCTCGCCATCGGCCATGCGCTTGGTGTTCTCGGCCATCTCCTCGATCGACCGCGTCATCGACCGGGCGGCGCCGCGCCGGGTGAAGTCGGTACTGGGCTCCCCGATCGGGGCTCCGAGCACGTTGGCGAGAAGGTTCTTGCGCATCGCGTCAGGCCCCTATCCGCCTGGTAGGCCAGTGAAATTCGGCGTTCTGCACGGCTGTCAAACCCGCCTCCCCCAGGCTTGATGGATGAGACTGGCGATCTCTTCGTTGACGGCGTTGACCGCTTCCAAGGCGCGATCATAAGTCGATCGGATCATCTGGCTGCGATCGACCTCGTACAGGGACTGGTTGGTGATCCCCGCATCCGAGATCGCGGTGGACTTCACCATCTGATGCGTCAGCATGTTCTTCGGAAACAGGACGTGCATGAACCCGACCATTTGGGCTTGCGGACCATCCGTCGGCTCGTAGCGGGTCACGAGGTAGCGGAACCACTTGAGATTCACGGTAGCTCCAGCATCCGCGATCGACTTCAGAATCCCGCCGAGCATCAATAGGAACTGGCTCATCGACATCACGTCGAGCATCTGAGGGTGGATGGTGACGAGCACGGAGGTCGAGGCCGTCAGCGCAGTCAGCGTGAGGTAGCCGAGTTGCGGCGGACAATCGATGACGACCACGTCGTAGCGGTCATCGACCTCCTTCAGCGCGCTGGAGATGCGCGTGAAGAACGTCCGGCCTTCGGCGTTCCTGTTCGAGGCTGCCAGCGGCGTGTCGTACTCGTATTCCTGCAGGTCCAGGCTAGCGGGAACGATGTCGAGACCGGGGAAGTTGGTCGGCCGGATGATCTCCGACAGCGGGAGCTTCTTGTCGTCGTAGCGCAGGGCCTCGTAGATGGACGGAGCCTTGTCGAGTTCCGGCTGGATGCCGTGCAGAGCCGAGAGAGAAGCCTGCGGATCGAGATCGATCGCCAGAACGCGATGGCCCGTAAGGGCGAGGAACTGAGCCAGGTGCGCTGCCGTCGTCGTCTTGCCGCTGCCACCCTTGAAGTTGACCGCCGAGATGATCTGCATCTTCTCGCCAGCCCGGCGGTGGGGCACGTATTGCTTGAGGTCGGATCGTCCGTGACGATCAAGGTATTTTCTGAGCTCGAGCATCTGGTCGGCGGTGTATGAGCGCCGCCCGGACGGCGAGGTCGCCGGGATGGGACCCTTGCCTTCGAGGTGAAGCTTCTTGATGTTCGACGGCGTAACGCCCAGAAAATACGCAACCTCCGCCAACGAGAAGGGCCGGAGCCCCTTGGTGGCGTTAGGTGGATAATGCTCCATCCGGAGCATGCTCAACTTGTCGGAGATAAGACCACCCTGACGCAGGATGGTGTCATGGAAGTTGGCAACCTCCATTCCCTCTGATGGCGCCGACATATCCATCCGCAATGGTTCCCGAGTAACGCTTTTTCCAGGCTACGCCCGTTCCAAGCGTTATTATGTGCGATTCTCAGGTTGCGGCAATGATTTTTCGGTTGATGAGTGGTTAACGCTGGGATTGGGCCCCGCGTCGAGGCTCGATCCCAATAAGGCGTTCATCCAACAGCATTATTTGGCGATCTGCACGGCTGTCAAAAAGCTCTCTCCGTGCCTGCTGCGATCGTGTGGATTCTCGCGGCTCGGGACGTTGGGGCGGTACGTCAGAGCGCTCTCGCGCGTCGGTAGCCCACTCGGCGATGCCCGCGGCGCCGTCGAGCTGCGGAATCTCCCATCACACCACCGATTCCCTAGGCGGGCTCGTCGGTCGGACGAGAGGGGCTCGAACGTCGAACCACGCCGCAACCACGCGCCGTATCGAGCCAATTCGTATGACGTCTGGGGATGGCAAGGCGGTAGATAACCTGATTTCAGGCGATAGGCGGCCCAGCCGGCACCTGTTGATCAGCCGCCCGACCTCAATGGATTCGCGGGAGCAACCAGGTCGTGTCCCAGGGCGTGGTTTAGCTTGGTGTGGTCCACCACGATGACCGGCCGGGCCGGACTGCGAGGTTTGGTAGGCTGACGAGGGGATCATCGCCGATCCGGGCGATGCTTTCCAGTATCTTGATGCGGCAACGCTGCACGGCCCTCTCGTCGTTCTACTCCAGCAGAATCGCTCCTTCGGGCCTGCAGATTGCAGGCTCGTCGGGGCAGATGGCGACGACCTTGGCGCGCCGCTTGATCTCGCCGTTGAGGCGCTCCAACGGGTTGGTCGAGTACAGCTTGGCGCGATGCGTCGCTGGAAAGCCCGTGTAGGCCAGGACATCAGTCTCTGCAGCGTCCATCAGGGCGGCTAGCTTCGGAACCTTGGGCCGGAGCTGACCGGCGACCCGCCGCCACTGCAGGCGGGCGGCCTCGGCGTTCTTCTGGGCGAAGGCGGTGGCGATGAAGGCCGAGACGACGCGCCGGCCCGAGCGGCCGGCATGGGCCAGCACGTTGCGCATGAAATGCACCCAGCATCGTTGCCAGGAGGCGGTCATCATCGTGGCGACCGACGGCTTGATGCCCTCGTGAGCGTCCGAGATCACCAGCTCGACCCCGCGCAGGCCTCGCCGGGCCAGCTTGCGGAGAAAATAGGTCCAGAAGAGCTTGCCCCGGACTTGATCCGGGGTCTCCGCCTCGGATGGACCGATGTCGAGACCCAGCACCTCGCGTCGTCCACCCGTGCTGACGCCGACCGCCACGGTGACGGCGACCGAGACGATACGGTGGTTCTGGCGCACCTTCACGTAGGTGGCGTCGATTCAAAGGTAGGGCTACTCGCCTTCGATCGGCCATTTCAGGAAGGCGTTCACGCGGTCATTGATCTCCTGGCACAGCCGACTGACCTAGATCTTGGCGATGCCCGTCCCACCCATGGCCCGGACCAGGTCGTCGACCGTGCGGGGTCGAGATGTCGTGGACGGAGGCCTCTCGGATCACCGCCGTGAGCGCCTTCTCGGTCATGCGGCGCTACTGCAGGAAGCTCGGGAAGTAGCTCCCCGTCCGGAGCTTCGGGACCTGCAACTCGACTGCTCCAGGTTCTTCTCGCCGTGGGCCTCGCCGGTCAGACCACCCACCTCCCGTCCCATCAGACGTTGCGCGGCAAAGCCGATCACCTCGCGCAGAACGTCTACGTGCGCACTCGTCTCAGCCAGCGCCCGCAGGCTCATAACGGCATCGGTCATCGGGGTCTCCTGAGTTCGGGGTGGGTGTCGGCAACCCGATCCTAACCCGTCACTGCCGATGGCCACCCCCGCGGGAGATCACGCCCGCTACAGCGTCGTGAGGGTGCGCAGGCGGGAACTCCCGCCTTCGGTCAGCTGCACCACTTGAAGGAACACGACGTCTTCTGTGCGGGTCACACACCTTGATCACGATCTGACTCGCGCACCCAGTTCCTCAGTGTCTCACCCGAGCAGCCGATCTTGGCCGCAATCGACTGAACGGCCGACGACCGCGAGCCGTGCTCGCCCTCATGGTCGTTCACCATCCGCATCGCGCGCTCGCGCACCTCAGGGAAAACGGGGCCGTTCGCTTCGTCATGGCTCCATCCTCTCAGAAGTTGGAGCCTCCACGGAAACCCGGGGCGATCCACGGTGCGGCTTGAGGATCTGCTAACCACGCTCATTCATGGTGCGCCACGGGCCGCGTTGCGTTGGGTCCTTCGCCGTATGGATACGGTATCGCCCCGCTGCGCCTCTGGCCGGCGGGGCTCTCCGTTTTTTACCACGAAGACGGCGCCAGCATCACTACTTCGAGAACCTGACATGCTCCACCGCGTCCATGGGCGCTATTCCTCCGTCCCATGAGGCTGACGACAGCTTCGAAATGATCTCAGAGCTCGTGGCCGAACTCGCGAAGATTTTCGCTAAAGAGCATGCCACACATCGCCTTGGTGAGGCAGTTCCACGCGACCAATTGCTGGATCGTGCCCACATCATGCTGATGCAGCACGCACGGCACGTGCCAGTATCGATCATGATATCCTGGAAACAGCACTCTTCGCTGGCGGCCATAAGCCTTGAGACCTAGTGGGACCGCAAAGATTGACCTATGCGAACCTGTGAAGTCGTGATTGCCGACCGTTCAACATGCCGCGTTCCGTCCAGGCTCGCCCAAGTTATACGTCGGCTGCTGGCCGTTCGGAATCGCCGTCGACAGCTCATGGAAGCTGTGGGCCGTCAAGAATGAGACGGACCGTGAAGCGCTCCTTGGGGCTCTGGGACAACCGATCCCAACGCGGGAGGACGTACTCGACCTCTCGGCCAAGTCGGATGCGGCCGTGTGCCGACTCGGCACCGGCGACCTGCTGCCGACGCTCTACATCCACCACCAGGACCGAATGTGGTTCGGCGGCAGATACGGGGGAGGGCGGCGGACGGCTTCGTAGGCACCGGTCATTTCGTGAGGGATCGTGAGCGGCCCCAGCGCAGCACAAGGGCATCGCGCTCGCGAGCGAGTTCGATCAGACCCTCTCGGGTCGCCGGGTGGACCGGTTCGAGGGGCGCGCGCAGCGCGTCGGAGCGGATGATGCCGCCTTCCTTCATCAGGATCTTGGCCGCGGCGAGCCCGGTCTGGCGGTTCTCGTAGTTGATCAGCGGCAGCCAGCGGCCGTAGGCCTGCACCGCCTCGTCGCGCCGCCCGGCGAGGTAGGGATCGAGGATCTGGCGGATGCCGTCCGGATAGCCGCCGCCGGTCATCGCACCCGTCGCGCCGGCATCGAGGTCGGCCAGCAGCGTGATCGCCTCCTCGCCGTCCCACGGGCCCTCGATCGCGTCGCCGCCGAGCTCGAGAAGGGTCCGCAGCTTCGCCGCGGCCTGCGCGGTCTCGATCTTGAAGTACGAGACGTTCTCGACCTCGCGGGCGAGCCGCGCCAGGAAGGCGGCCGACAGCGTGGTGCCGGAGACCGGCGCGTCCTGGATCATGATCGGGATCGAGATCGCGTCGGAGACCGCCTGGAAGAACCGCTCGATTCCCGCCTCGGTCACCCGGATCGTCGCCCCGTGATAGGGCGGCATGATCATCACCATGGCGGCGCCCAGGTCTTGCGCCCGGCGCGAGCGCTCAGCGCAGATATGGGTGGCGAAGTGGGTCGTCGTAACGATCACCGGCACGCGCCCGGCGACGTGCTCCAGCACCGCCGTCATCACCGCGTCGCGCTCGGCATCGGTGAGGACGAACTGCTCGGAGAAGTTGGCGAGGATGCACAGGCCGTGCGAGCCGGCCTCGATCATGAAGTCGATCGCCCGACGCTGCCCGTCGAGGTCGAGGGTGCCGTCTTCGTGGAAGATCGTCGGGGCGACGGGGAAGACGCCGCGATAGGGGCGGGGAGCTATCGTCATGGTCGCTCTCTCAGTGGTTGTCGCGCGGCACCGGGGAGCCGGTGCGGCCGACCAGGAAGTCGAGGTCGGCGCCGCGATCGGCCTGCAGCACGTGGTCGATGTAGAGCTTGGCATAGCCGCGCTCGGCATGCGGCACCGGGGGGACCCAAGCCTCGCGCCGGCGCGCCAGCTCGGCCTCGTCGACATGCAGGTGCAGCGAGCGGGCAGCGACGTCGAGGGTGATGAGATCGCCATTCTGCACGAAGGCGAGTGGCCCGCCGGCTGTGGCCTCGGGCGCGACGTGCAGCACCACGGTGCCGTAGGCGGTGCCGGACATTCGCGCGTCGGAGATCCGCACCATGTCGCGCACGCCCTGGCGCAGCAACTTCTGGGGGATCGGCATGTTGCCGACCTCGGCCATGCCCGGATAGCCCTTCGGGCCGCAATGCTTGAGCACCATCACGCAGGAGGCGTCGATGTCGAGGTCCTCGTCGCTGACCGCGCGGTGCATCGCCTCGACCGATTCGAACACCACGGCCCGGCCGGTATGGTTCATCAGCTCCGGCGAGGCGGCCGACGGCTTGATGACGGCCCCGTTCGGCGCGAGGTTGCCGGTGAGGATGGCGATGCCGGCCTCGGCTTTGAACGGGGCCTCGTACGGCGTGATGACCTCGCGGTTGTAGCAGGCCGCCGACTGGACGTTCTCCCCGACCGGCCGACCGTTCACGGTCGGCGCGTCCTTGTGCAGGAGGCCGCGCTCGCTCAGCTCCCGCAGCACCACCGGCAGGCCGCCGGCATAGTAGAAATCTTCCATCAGGAAGCGGCCGGACGGCATCAGGTCGACGAGGCAGTGCACGTCGCGCCCGAGCCTGTCGAAGTCGTCGAGGGTGAGGTCGATCCCGATCCGCCCGGCGATGGCGAGGAGATGCACCACCGCGTTGGTCGAGCCGCCGATGGCGGCAAGCGTGCGGATCGCGTTCTCGAAGGCCTGGCGGGTCAGGATCTTCGACAGAGTCAGGTCCTCGTTGACCATCTCGACGATGCGCCGGCCGGACAGCCGCGCCAGCAGGCTCCGGCGGGCATCGGCGGCGGGGATCGCGGCGTTCTCGGGCAGGCTGACGCCGAGCGCCTCGACCATCGAGGCCATGGTGGAGGCGGTGCCCATGGTCATGCAGGAGCCGGCTGAGCGGTTCATGCCGGCCTCGGCCTCGTGGAAATCGCGCAGCGTGACCTCGCCGGCGCGCAGCTGCTCGGACATCGAGATGATGTTGGTGCCCGAGCCGATCAGCTGGCCGCGATAGACGCCGCGCAGCTGCGGCCCGCCCGACACGCCGATGGTCGGGAGATCCGCCGAGGCCGCGCCCATCAGGAGCGCCGGGGTGGTCTTGTCGCAGCCCATCAGCAGCACGATGCCGTCGAGGGGATGGGCCCGGATCGCCTCCTCGACGTCCATCGCCGCGAGGTTGCGAAACAGCATCGCGGTCGGCCGCATGGTGACCTCGCCGAGCGAGGAGACCGGGAACTCGAGGGGGTAGCCGCCGGCATCGAGCACGCCCCAGCGGACATGTTCGGCGAGCGCCCGGAAGTGCTGGTTGCAGGGGTTGAGCTCGGACCAGGTGTTGCAGATGCCGATCACCGGCCGGCCCTCGAACCGGTCGTGCGGCTGCCCCGAGTTCTTGAGGAACGAGCGGTAGTAGAACCCCATCTTGTCCTGCCGGCCGAACCAGGCCTGGCTGCGCAGGGGCTTCCGGCCATCGCGGGGCGTGTCGTCGTCGTGCATCATGGTCGTCTCGGGGGATCCGGGGGCCGTTTCGTCGGTGGCGGTCGGAAGGCTCAAGCCTGGGCCGGGTCGTTGCGCCGTTCCAACTCGACCAGCAGGCCGGAATGGTCGAGGTCGCCGGCATGCTCCAGCAGATCGCGGAAGAGCCCGGCGGTGAGCTCGGTGTAGGGGGTCTTAGCAAGTGCGAGGCGCTGCCCGGCATCGAGCGCGTTGTCGAGGTCCTTGAGGTGGGTGACCGAGCGGCCCCGCGTGGTGAAGTCCCGCGCGATCATCCGCTCGGCGTGCAGGTCGAGGATCCGGCTCTCGGCAAAGCCGCCGCGCAGGGCCTCGCGCACCTTGGCCGGGTCGGCGCCGCCGCGGGCGGCGAGCATCAGGGCCTCGGCGACCGCGCCGATCGTCACCCCGACGATGATCTGGTTGGCGAGCTTGGCGAGCTGGCCTGCGCCGTGCGGCCCGACATGGACCGGACGGCCCATCGCGGCGAGCACGGCCTCGGCCTTTGCGAAAGCCTCGGTCTCGCCCCCCGCCATGATGGCGAGGGTACCGGCCTCGGCCCCGACGGTGCCGCCGGAGACCGGCGCGTCGACGTGGGCGATGCCGCGCTCGGCCAGGCGGGCGGCGTGGTCTTGCGCCTCCGCCGGCTTGATCGAGCTCATGTCGACGACGACGGCGGCCGGCGAAATTGCCTGCGCGGCGCCGGAGCCGAACAGCACCTCCTCGACGATGCCGCCGTTCTCCAGCATCAGGACGACGATGTCGGCCTCGCGCACCGCCTCCGCGGGGCTGCCGGCGACCCCGGCGCCCACGAGCGCCTCGGCCTTGGGGCGGGAGCGGTTCCAGGCGGTGACGGGGTAGCCGGCGCGCAGGATGTTGCGGGCCATCGGCGCGCCCATCAGGCCGGTGCCCAGGAAGGCGATGCGGCGCCCGGATCCCGTCCCGGTCGCAGGGTTATGCGGGGTCGTGTCGGTCATGGCGATCGGGTCCGTGTTCCGAGGGATCAGGCGAGGCGGCGGGCGCCGCCGAGGCGCTGGACCAGGAGCGTGAGCAGCGGCCAGGCGGCGAGCAACAGGGCGAGCGTCGTCAGCGTGCCGACGAGCGGGTTCGACCAGAAGATCGACAGCGACCCGCGCGACAGGATCATCGACTGGCGGAATGCGTCCTCGGTCTTGTCACCGAGCACCATCGCGAGGACGAGCGGCGCCAGGGGATAGTCGAGCTTCTTGAACACGTAGCCACCGATCCCGAAGGCCAGCATCAGCCACAGATCGAAGGTCGCACCCGCTACCGTGTAGGCGCCGATGACGCAGACCGCGATGATGACCGGGCCGATGATCGCGAACGGGATGCGCAGGATCGCGGCGAAGAGCGGCACGGTCGCCAGCACCAGCACCACCGCGACGACGTTGCCGAGATACATCGAGGCGATCAGGCCCCAGACGAAGTCGTGCTGGTCGGTGAACAGGGTCGGGCCGGGGGTGAGGCCCCAGATCATCAGCCCACCCATCATCACCGCCGAGGTCGCCGAGCCCGGGATGCCGAGGGCCAGCATCGGCAGCATCGCCGAGGAGCCGGCGGCGTGGTCGGCGGTCTCGGGCGAGATCACGCCCTCGGGCTCGCCGCGGCCGAAGCCCGCGCGCCGGCGCGAGAACCGCTTGGCGAGGCCGTAGGACATGAACGAGGCAGCGGTCGGCCCGCCCGGGGTGATTCCCATCCAGATCCCGATCACCGCCGAGCGCAGCAGTGCCAGCCAGTAGCGCGGCAGGTCGGCCGCCGCCCGCAGGGTGCCGGCCAGCGTGACCCGCGCCTTCACGCCGTCGAAGCGCAGGCCCTCCTCC
Source organism: Methylobacterium sp. ap11 (assembly GCF_900110515.1). NCBI lineage: Bacteria > Pseudomonadati > Pseudomonadota > Alphaproteobacteria > Hyphomicrobiales > Methylobacteriaceae > Methylobacterium > Methylobacterium sp. ap11. The sequence goes on from NZ_FOEB01000029.1 coordinate 39,967, forward strand.
ATTGTGATCAGCAATTCGCCGATGCCGAACAGCCCGATCACCGCGACGAGGAAGCTGACGCCGCGCAGGAGCTCGTTGAGCCCAAAAGTCAGCCGCAGGCTGCCCGAGACCGAATCCATGCCGATCGAGGCGAAGCCGAGGCCGAGCGCGATCGCCGTCAGGGTCTTGAACGGCGAGGCGCCGGCGAGGCCGACGAAGCTCGCGAAGGCGAGGAGGTAGACGGCGAAGTATTCCGGCGAGGAGAACCGCAGAGCGAATTGCGCGACGTAGCCCGACAGGGCCGTGATCACGATGACGCCGACCAGCGCCCCGAACCCGGCCGACAGGAACGCGTAGCTCAAGGCCTCGGTCGCCCGGCCCTGCTTGGCCATCGGGTAGCCATCGAAGGTCGTCGCGACCGAGGACGGCTCGCCCGGGATGTTGAACAGGATCGAGGTGGTCGAACCGCCGAACAGCGCTCCCCAGTACATCGAGGCGAGCAGGATGATGGCCGAGACCGGCTGCATCGAGAAGGTCAGGGGCAGGAGCAGGGTGACGCCGTTCGGGGCGCCGAGACCGGGTAGCACCCCAACCAGGATCCCGAGCAGGACGCCGCAGACCATCAGGGCGAGGTGGTAGGCGGTGAACGCCACCCCGAAACCCTGGATGAGGGATTCGATGTTCGACATCTTTGTGCCTTCGAGGGCGGATTGGGCGGGAAAGGGCGCAGAGGGATTCCCGACGGGAACCCGGGGGCCGGGCGAGCCGGACTCAGTGGAAGCCGAGCAGGCTCTCGATCGGGCCCTTGAGGAGCGGCTGCCCGAACAGGAACTCGAACAGGACGAAGAACGCGACCGCGGTACCGAGCCCGATACCGAGCGATTTCGCCCAGCCGTAACCGCCCTGGAAGCGGGTGGTGAAGACGAGGTAGAGCGCCATCGCGGCGTAGAGGCCGAGCACGCTCGCCAGGGCCACGAAGGCGACGACCGGACCGAAGAACGAGGCGACCCGCCGGAATTGGACGTTCGTGAGCCAGACCGTGCCGCGCCACTCCCGGTGCAGGAGCGCGGTGGCGCCGGAGCCGAGGGCGCCGAGCATCACCACGAGCCCGACGCGGAACGGGAAGTAGCCGGGCTGGGGACCGTTCTCGTCCCAGCCGATCTGGAATTCCAGGGCGCCGACGACGATCGCGGCGCCGATGCAGAACAGGATCGCGGCGGTCGCGACTTCGGCCGTGGCGCGCGAGACGAGCGGATGTTCACCGAGGTTCATGGGACATCTCCGGCGGGAAACACGGCTCCTCTGCTCAGTTAACCAGCCAGCCTTCGTCCTTGAAGGTCGCCCGCATCCGCGCCTCGTCGGCGGTGATGAAGCCTGCAAGCGCCTTGGCGTCGAGGAACCGGTCGGTCTGGGCGGTCCGCTCGATGTAGTCGCGCCACTCGGGCGTCGCCCGCACCTTCTCGAGAAGGGCGACGTAGTAAGCCGTGACCTCGTCCGGGACGCGAGCCGGCGTGAACACGGTCCTGGGCATCCGGTACTCCTCGAGGGGTAGGCCGGCCTCGCGGCAGGTCGGCACGTCGCCCCAGCCCTCGGTTGCAGTGACCTTCGCGCCGGCTGCCATGCGCTTGGGGCTGAAGACGCAGAGCGGCCGCACCGTACCGGCCTTCCACTGGCCGACGCTCTCGCTCGGATTGTTGGTGTTGGCGTCGATGTGGCCACCGGAGAGCTGCACCGCCGCCTCGTTACCGCTCTTGAACGGCACGTAGATGAACTTCACGGACGCCGCCTTCTCCAGGAGGCGAGTGAGCAGCTGGTCGACGTCCTTCGACTGGCTGCCGCCCATCTTCACGTCGCCGGGGGCGGCCTTGGCGGAGGCGAGCAAGGCCGCGGCATCGGCGGTTCCGGGCTTGCCCCATAGGATGAACTCGTCGAAGGCCATCGCGGCGACGGGCTTCAGGTCGGCGGGGGCGAAGGCGAGCTTGGCCACCATCGGCAGCATCCACTCGTTGGACGTGCCGAAGATCAGCTTGTGCGGCTCACCGGCCGCCATCTTGCCCTGGATGAAGCCCTCCGCTCCCGAGCCGCCGCCCTTGTTGACGACGACGAGGGAGACGTCGGCGAGCTTGTTCTTGGTGATCGCGGCCTGGACCGTGCGGGCGAACTGGTCGGTGCCCCCACCCGGACCACCGGTGACGACGAACTCGATCGTCTTCGACGGCTTCCAGTCGGCTTGGACCGAGGTCGCGAAGGATGCGGCAGCCAGAAGGGCCCCGGCGACGGCAAGACGTGCTGCGCGAGTCGTCATGATGTGTCCTCCCATGAGGTCGATGCCGGCCCGTTGGCGGGTCTTGTCGGCACTGGTCGATTCGGGGGGAGGGGGCGGCGCGCCCCCGTCCAATATTCGGGCGGTTCAGGCCGCCGCAGCCCCCGCCCGCCGCTGCGCACCCATCCTGGCGGCGAGCAGCAGGGCCGCGCGTGTCGCCCCGGTGCCGGCGATGCCCTGGCCGGCGATGTCGTAGGCCGAGCCGTGGGCGGGGGTGCAGATCGGGAACGGGAAGCCGCCGAGCAGGGTCACGCCGCGGTCGAAGCCGATGAGCTTCATCGCGATCTGGCCCTGGTCGTGGTACATCGTCAGCACCGCGTCGAAGGCCCCCTTGGTGGCGCGCACGAACACGGTGTCGGGCGGGAACGGTCCGTCGGCGACGATCCCCTCGCGCTTGGCGGCCTCGACCGCGGGCGCGATAATCGCGTCGTCCTCATGGCCGAAATTGCCGCCGTCGCCCGCATGCGGGTTGAGGCCCGCTACCGCAATGCGGGGCGTGGGGAAACCGCTGTCCTTGAGCGAGCGGTCGGTGAGCCGCAGGCCCTCGAGCACGGCATCGTAGGTGATGAGCGAGGCCACGGCCGAGAGCGGCACGTGCGAGGTGATGCGGGCGTTCCACAGCCCGTCGAGGATGTTGAACTCCTTGGCCGGCACGTCGGCCAAGCCCAGCACCTCGGCGGTGTAGCCGATCTCGTCGTCGTAGGGCGGGTGCTCCATCCGCATCGCCGCCTTGTTGAACGGCGTGAAGCAGACCGCATCGGCCTCGCCCGAGGCCGCCAGTTGGATCGCCTCGCGGAGGTTGCGAAGGGCAAAGGCGCCGCCCGCACGCTGGGCCTTGCCGAGGGTGATGGCCTCGGGGTCGAGATGTCCGAGGTCGAGCAGCACCGGGCGGTTGCCGGGCGTCAGATCCTGACCCGGCTGCCGCACCTCGACGTCGAGGGTGACGCCGGCTTGCGCGGCACCCTGCTGCAGGACGCGGGCGTCACCGACGATGATGAGCCTGGCGGCAGCCCGGATCTCGGGATCCATCACCGCCTTGGCGGCGAGTTCGGGGCCGATGCCGGCCGGATCGCCGATCGCGACGGCCAGGATCGGCGCGGTGAATGTCAACGGGGACATGATGGCTCCTGCTGTCAATCTCGGAATACCGCGGTACTCTCACGCGTGCAAGTATCCTGTATGCAGGAATAAAAGATGCAATTGAGGCTGGCGCGTGCGATCCCGCGTGTGGTTGCAGAGCACCAGAATGCCGATGCCCTCCCGCAGCGGTGGCGGACCTCACATGCACGCAGATAGCAGCCGTGTATGCAGCTATGGTACACGGGCACGGGTCGAGAGGCGGACGATGGATGTGACCAGCGAGGATACGGGACATCTGGCGAAGGTCGTGCCGGTCAGCCGGCGCACCCTCCACGACGACCTCGTAGGACAGATCCGTGATCTCATCATCGAAGGCGAGCTCGCGCCGGAGACGCGCATCCATGAGGGCCAGCTCGGGCAGGCACTCGGCGTGTCGCGCACTCCCTTACGCGAGGCGCTGAAGTTCCTGGCGAGCGAGGGGCTGATCGAGCTGGTGCCGGGACGAGGCGCGGTGGTCCGGCGCCTGACACCCCGGGACGTGCGCGATATGATGGACGTCCTGGCGGCTCTGGAGACCACCGCCGCGCGCCTCGCCTGCCGGCGCGCCACCGAGGCCGAGATCGCGGCCTTGCGCCGGCTGCACGACGAGATGATGGCCTTCTACGCCTCGCGCCAGAGGCTCGAATACTACAAGCGCAACCAGGCGATCCACGCGGCGATCGCGGCCCTGTCCGGCAACGCCTTCCTGGCGGCGACCCACGAGGGCATCCAGTCGCGCCTGCGCCGGATCCGGTTCGTTGGCAACGAGGAGCCTCGCAAGTGGGCCGGCGCGGTGGCCGAGCACGAGGAGATGATCGCCGCCCTCGAGGCCCGCGATGCCGACCGCCTCGCCGAGGTCATCGCCCGCCACCTCGACGCGACCTGGGACAGGGTGCAGGACGTGCTGTGAGCAGCGAGGGGGGCGGCCGCCTGGTCGCCCGCTCGGAAAAGCCCGGGCGGCCCGAACCGACCGCCCGACACTGTTGGCAAACGCTGTACCTAATGGGACTCAGCCCGCCGTTTCCGCCGCCGCGGCGCTCTCGGGTCGCCGGCGCGCCAGCACGGCGCCCAGAAGCACGACCAGGACCGCTCCGGCCGCTGCGGCACCGTAATGGGCGAGGTTCGGGAAGGCCGCGACTCGGCCCGCGATAAGCGGGTCGGTGACGATCATCTCCCCGGCGATCCAGCCCAGCAGGCCGGCACCGGCCCAGATCACCGCCGGGAACCGCTGGATAAGCGCAGTGATCAGCGAGGCCCCCGTCACGATGAGCGGGATCGATAGCAGCAGGCCGATCACAAACAGCTCGGGATGACCCTTCGACGCCGCGGCGATCGCCACCACGTTGTCGAGGCTCATCACCGCATCGGCGATCGCGATCGTCCTCACGGCCCTCCAGAGCGTCTGGCTCGGCTCGAGATCGTGGGCCTCCTCATCCTCGCCCGTCACCAGCTTGACGGCAATCCACAACAGCAGGACCCCGCCGAGGATACGCAGGAACGGCACGCCGAGCAGGGTCGACACGGCGAGGGCGAACGCGATGCGCAGGGCGACTGCGGTCCCGGCCCCGAGCAGGATGCCGATGCGCCGCTGGCGCTCGGGCAGGGAGCGGCACGCCATCGCGATCACCACGGCGTTGTCGCCCGAGAGCAGGATGTCGATCCAGACGACCTGCAGGACCGCTATCCAGAAGGGAGCGCTCGCGTAATCCATGTCCGGCCTGTCGTGATGCGTCGAGAAACGAGGATCGGCCGGCAGCTCGGCTCGCACGACCGGGGCGGTGCCTCTCGCCGGCTACGACGAAACTAGCCGCCGCAACGGCTGAGCGCCACGGGTCCGTCATGCCACTGAAGCCACCTGCATGCAATAATGCTGCATACAGGAATATGATTGGTTGCACGTGTCAGGTAGGCGCGTGCGATGGTCCTCACCGCCGACGCCACATTGCCAGGGAGGGGGCTTCGGTCAGTTCGAACTGCAGCATCGTTCGTGCGACCTGACCGCCTTTGCCGAGATGGGCCCGCGGGATCACACGCATGGGCGGTCCGTTGCGCACCGTTAGCGCCTATAGGGTGTCCTCGTGCTCGCGCACGGCCTCAGCCTACCGGACCGGCTCGAGGTTGCCGGCGAAGCGGTAGCGGTGGATGCGCCGGCTCTCGATCGCATAGAGCCGCGACAGGACCGGGTTGCCTGCGCCGTCGACGATCGCTTGGTGAAGGCGTTGGTTGACCGGGAAGTACGGCATCAGCGCCCCGATGGCGTGATGGGCGTTTGTGGCGCGGGCATTACGACCTGTCGGCTAGGATTTTCGCCTTCGTCCTCGGCCAGACCTTCGAGCGCTTGCTGCGGCAATGGCTGCTGATCACCGACGGCAACCTTATCGGCGGGCTCTCGGAGCGTCCGATCGCCCTCGGGCTGGCCCTCGTCGCGACCAGGCTCATGGGGTTCGGGCGCCGCTACGCACGCGATGACCGACGCCACACCATCGGGAGGTTGCGCCACCGTGATCGGCGCGGAGATAATTGGTCCCGGCATCGCCTCGATGTGGATCAACGTCGAATTGGGACCCAGGCTAGACCAGGAGTGGGCGCCTGAATTTAAATCAATGATACAAGTAAAATAGTAGATGGAATTCGCTTCGGCGCTGGTTCATAGGATCGGATTAGCCATGTTTTGGCCTTAAGAGGCTGGCACGTTCACTTGCCGCAGCTTGACCACGACCTCTTCCGACTTGTGCTTCTTGGTTACTATCGCGTCCGCCCTCCATCAGCTCAAAGCCATACCTCATAGCGGAGCACTCCGATGGGGGCTGATCAATGGCCAGGCATCGGCCCGCGGTGCGGACATCCGGCAGATACTTAGTTCAGCGGGGGAACGGCGAGCGTCAACAGACCTGCCGGGCGCACCTCGCCCGCGACGTGGCCTATGCGGTCGCGGCGGGAGACGACCTGATCGCCCAGCGCCTCGAGTGAATGGCTCTACAAGGCCTTTGGGCTGGCCCGCGGGCTCACCGAACTGGCGGCCTCGACCCGGCGCGCAAGCGGCGCGAGTTGCAGTGGAACCTCGACGCATTCCTGAAAGGTCCAGAGAGGTGTGATCTGGACCGGGCGCTCCAGACCCGCATGTATGGCGCGCAACCAACTCCTGACCTCCGACTACCATCCCCAGACAGAGACCGTGGAGACCAACAACGCTGCGAGCGCGAAACGCGGCCAGCGGTAGTCCAGCGCAAGATGACGAACGGCTATCGGGGGATGTAGGCCGCCCGAGACAAGGCGGATGTGCGCACCGTCATCGCCAACGCCGCGCTCAGGACCAAGGCGACGCTCTTCGCCCGTCTGATCGACATTATCACCCCATCCCGAATCGGGTGGGAGCACGAACGCCCACACCAACAATTACCCGTGAGTTATGACGCCTGCCGCGCAGACTGCACCCAGCAGTCCGATCTCAAAGGTGCATCACACGACACAAGTTCAGTGCGAATTTTATCGTCGGCACAAAAATCTATGTCGTCGGCTGATCAGCGACAACGAGCTCGAGAAGAGGAAGTGACGTCTGCGCCGCAGGATTTGTCCGCTTCGTACGCAGACTGGCGCGGACCTGCTTGGGGTCATCGGCCGACTGGATCCATCCCTGGCTGGGACGCTTACCGCCGCTGATGACCTCGAATGCCTCGATATTACGCACTACGTTCATCTGAGCTTGAAGGGCCTGCGCGGCAAAATCGGCACTTGGAAGGATGCAATACATCGCGTCGATTTTAGAGCGCCGCTTACCTTCGCCCTGGAAAACTCCCTCTTCCGTAACCGATTCGATCAGCTTCATTCGCTTCAAATCCTCGAAGCAGGTTGCAAGCACCTCGAACAGCTTGCGAGACCGGGAGTAGTTGAGCCCGCAAGCATCGCGCACGGCCGACGCTGCCAACGTCAGCGTCGGCGATCCGTTGTTCTCGCCGAAGACGAAGGCGTGCTGTAGCCGCTTGTAGATGTACCGCGACACTGGCTTTAACGACATTAACGTTTCGTAATTTAAGTCATGAAAATCGAGGTTGCGTATCGCCTCAGCCAGGAGCGGGTTGACCTGGATATATACGGAAGAGCGCTCCTCCTTGTTCGCAGCTCCAGCCTTTCGCAATCTCATGACGGGCAGGATCGCGGACCCCAGCATGAGGTCCCAAGGTTCCCCGTCGCCATCGTAATCGGTACGTTGAATAGTTACCTTGGCAGTGTTGAGGATGACGAGGGCTTCCTCAATTTCCTTATATCCGAAAGTGTGTCCTGTGGATTGCAGTTCTTTATAGAGATCGTAAAATTGCAAATTAATGGCCACGACGTCTTTGTCACTGACTTCAAGATTAAGTTTGCGCTGCTGGATGGCAATCTTTCGGATCGCAAGTTCTATCAGGTGTTCGCGTTCGCCGGGATACTCTTCGACCTTGACGCCGTTGCGATTGATACGAGCGGGGTTCAGCGTGAGACGATAGGTATGCCCTCTCGCTTCGAACGTCCGCTCGACCGATGCAAGATAATTACCCTGCCGCAGCTCGGCGCTCGTATAGATCACCTGCCAAGGTGTCAGATCCCACAAGCCGAAGCTCTTCGTCATCCGACCGGACGGGCTGTCGAGAAACGCGAACTGGGCCGGTTGCTCTGCGTCCGGACCGTTCTTGGCTCGCTTGGCGGGAACACGACTCAGGCTCATCGGATCAAACCTCCGAGACTGAATGGATCGGGGGACATCCGCCGAGTCAAAGCCAAATGTCCTACAGCCGGTCGTTATGCATGTTTTTCACCGAGGTATTCAGGGCGCGATCGGGGACCGAGGGTGAGGAATTCGGGGCGCGATCGGCAGCGCCATACGAAGTTGGGGTGATCCGGGGCGCTGCCGATGTGTGCCAGCGATGCCGAGGGCTGGCCGCCGGCGCCCTGCCACGGCTGGGGTATTTCGGGCGCGATGGTCATGCCGCAGCGATGACGCCTGGTAGGACACCAGGACAGAGTGTGACGAGCTTTTCACGGTCGGAACAACCGGATCACCGCCCACTTCGTCAAACCGCTGAAGCCAGGGGTCTCTGAGGTAGATCGGGCACTATCGGTCCCGTCATACCCTTGAGGTATTCGGGGCGCGATCAGGCTGGCTGGCCTGAGTCATTTCGGGCGCGATCCGCGGTATCCGGCCAGATCGCTGACATTGCTGGCGTTTTCCCCGGCCTTGCGGCGAGGCACGGACGTCCTTGTCACGCCGACCGCCGCGCCCCGAAAACCTCGGTCGCGGCAGTTCTGTCAGGCGGCGAAACCATCGTCGTCGGCGCCCCGCCGAGGACACGACCTCGCCCCGAAAACCTCAGCTTGCGAGAGCGTTCGGCATCCACGGGCCACGACCGAGGCGGTCGGAGCGCGAGACCGCGCCCGGTACCGGCTTTCGTAACCTGCGAGCAGGCCGCACGCACCTCACACGCCAAGTATCGGTCCACCCACTCGTCATTTCCCCACCGATCGTCACCCGAATCGGTTCGCCGACGGCGCATCATCACGCCTCGAAAACCTCACATCACGCCCCAAAAAACTCAGCGTCTTAAGTCGTGAACTGCAATACGCCCCGAATACCTTACGAAGCGCCCCGAAAACCTCATGCGAAGTGCTTTCTATCGAACGACGAACCGGCACCCGATGCGTTCAAGACGATCAATCCGTCTTCGGAGCGGACACAGTGCTCATCTCCCAGGCCTTCAAGCCAGAGCTGCTTCGGCTGCTGAACGAGCTTCCGGAAGAAGCGTGGACCCACAATCTCTGGCGTCAAACGCTTTACAAGGAGCTTGAGGCCGGACGCTGCACTGAGGACGAGGTCAGTGCCTTCGAGCACGAAAGTGTCGCTGCCGTCCGGTGTGCGGTCCGCGGAGTGTTCGACGGGATCCCCTCGCGCTTCGGCGACACGCGCGTGAAGCCGCGCGGTCGACGGTCTTCGCCTGAGAAACGCACCAGAAGCACCCGGATCGTCGGCATCCGCTACGTCCGCAGGCACGCACTCGACCCATTCATCAGCCAACTCGTGTCGCCGGGCGCACGCACGACGCTCCTGTATCTGATCGCGCGCTGCGGGAAGCTTCGTATTTTCAAGAAACAGACCTGCCTCGTCGCCAGTGACCTCGGGATCGCGCAGCGAACCGTCCAGGCTCACTACGCCGCCTTGGAAAAGGCCGGGTTTATCGTCCGCGGCGCTGTCGACCCGAAGACCGGCGCGACCCCGATCCGTCTGACCGAAGCCATCGAACCGCCGCGCTTCAAATGCGCCGGCGCACCGGTCACGTCCCTGCACGAAACGGGGGCGCAGGAATCTGCGCCCACCAAACCCATAAAGGAAGAATCTAAAACGAGTTACGCCGAGGCTGTGAACACCGGGGAGCCTGCCTCTGGATCGCGATCAGCAGGGCAGCTCACGGCGCGAAAGCCCGGAGCTGAGCTATCACCACCGGCACAGCCCCGGGCTCCCGCTCTCGGGGTTGAGGCGATGCTCGATCGAGCGTTTCGGCAGAACCGCGAAACGCAGCGGGATTCGAGCCAATCGGCGAATGCCGTTGTGACGGAGTTCGATCGATACCTCAGCGCGATTCTCGTGAGCATTGCCTGCAGCCACTCGGAGCGACAGGCACAGCGTCGATCGTCCCAGCACGGAACATCGATTTCGTTCGGCATGGGCTCAGCGGGTCTTCGCGAGGAAGCGGGGAGGGGATCGTCGAAGAAGGTTTTGTTGCGAGAACGGTCAGAGACAGTGCAGACCGCGGCAGGTCGGACACCAAGAGCGATCGGAACCGTGCCCCGAGATCATCGGTCAGCGACTTCCGGACATCGCAACCCTCACGCACGCGAAGCCCCTCGGAAACCAGAAGCGGACCAACGAATCGTTCCACGTAGGACCAGGTAACACCGTGCCAGGTATCATCGGCGGCCACAGCGGTCTCGATTCGCAAAGGGATGGCCGGCAGGGGCTCCCTGGCAGCGGGGGTATGGCCGAGCGTTGCCAAGGTCGGCAGCCCTCATCGAATCCTCCAGCGGGCCATGGCTCGCTTCCAGAATCTCACTCCAGCCTCGAGGATGCCGACCACGCAGTCCAGGCATGCTGGTCGGCAAGTGCGTGCCACTGGCAAAAGCGGTCGAGGTCTGAGGTCAGGCGTCAGGTCTCGGTGACGGCGGCCGGACAGCCCAACATGCGCAAAGGCTTCGACGGTCTGGCCGCCCTCGTCCAGGACCACCTGGCGCGCGAACCGTTCTTCGACCAAGCCTTCGTGTTCCGTGGCCGCCAGGGCTACCTGATCAAGGTGCTGTAGTTGGACGGCCGGGGCCTACCCCTGTTCGGCAAGCACCCGGAGAAGAGGGTCTTCGTCTGGACGCCCACCGCCAGTGCTGCGGCGGCGCTGACGCCGGCTCAGCTCGCCATGCTGCTGGAGGGGATCGACTGGCCCACACACCGCTGCGCACCGACCCGCCCTTGTCCGCCGCGACCCTGTTCATGATCCTGTTTCCGCGGACCTTCGACGAGGATCCGGAGCGGTGCCACGCGGTCGCGGGCGGATGGAAGACGCCTATCCCAGCCTGGAGTTCAGGGCGGTGCAGAACCGGTTCATCCGTCCCGAGAACGGCTTCACCCTGGGCGGTTCCGAACCGACCTTGATCCCATTGCGTCGGCGCGGCAGGGGAGGGGGTTGATGCGGCAAGCCAGCCCGTCAGGCCGAGCCCGGGGTTGATGCGTGAGTTGGAGGAGAGTCTGTGGATCGCCGTTCGCGGGGCAGCCGCGTTGGAGTAAGGAGAGCGCCCTGAGCCAGACCGAGATCGACCCATCACCCACCCAGATTGCTTCCTCCTCGCGCCGCATCCAGGCCGGTCGGTACGGGGTCGGGGAGCGACCCCGGCCTGACTTGAGGCGATGAAACCCTTCAGTGGCCTCCGTGGAAGCCGTCGAGGCACGACTCGACCTGCCGGGTCACGTCGCAAAGGCCAGCGCGCCTTCGTCCAGAACGCTGGGGATCAGCCATGGCGGCGCGAAAACTACCTACGCCTTGCTGCTCTCGCCCTGGCGGCGGCGAATGTCGCGCTGGTGGCCGCGCTGCGGAGCGCGCGATAGCGAGCACGCGCCCCGCCTGGATGGCGCCTCAGGTTGGCGTCAGATCCCCAGCGCGGCCGTGACCGTCAACATACGGTCAACACACCTGCGTGGGGACGCAGGAGGTCTCCCAGGCTCACGACGTGGAGACGAAGGTCTCTGGCCGCCCCCGCGGCGACTTCGGGGTCGACGCGACAGACTCGCGGCAGATCTCCTCGTACGCCGCTCCTTTGTATTGAAGATGTCCGTCCTGCGCAGTTTGCGTAAGATCTCTGAGTCGAGCGGCCGCGGGCGAGGCGGACGTGCGAACGGTCGTCGCCACCGCCGCGCTCAGGACCAAGGCGATCCCCTGCGCTACCCTCATCGCCGTCATCACACGTCTTGAGGGCGATGCCTCATCCTACTCAAAGAGGCTGCAATCGTCCGCAGCCCTCACAACGTCCCTGGGTCATCACAAACGTTCGGCATTGCGGGCAATTCGACGTCGAGCACAAACGAGCAATCCTTGATCGAGGAGATGACCTTCGCCTCTTTCTCCATTCCGTTGCCGGTTCCTGCCATGCCCTGGATGCGAAGGGCGGTGGTTTTTCGGACGGCCTTCTGGATGTGCCCAGGCGGTCTCGCCGGGAGGGAGAGAGTGCCGATCGCACCCGCCTTAACTGCGGCAGCCCGAAGGCGCCGGGCCGAAGTCCCCGACAGGTCCTCGGGATAGACGACGTGGATGAGATTGTCCGCGGCGTGATCAGGCTCGCCTTCGATCAGAGCCTCTAGGCAGCGTGCGACCACGAGCGCGGCGGTCAGCGGGGATGAGGGGCGGATGCAGACGATCCCCCGCGCCGAGATGGCGGAGCGGATCTCGAAGCCCTCTTTGATCGAAACGCTCTTGAGGCCGGCGATCTCGGGCGCGAGAGGCGCGAGCGCTTCGCGACCGATGTCCCGTTTGTCCTTCGGGATGGTGCGGATCGATTGGATCGTCTTGAGGAGTGCGACGCCCTCGGGCGACCTGACTTCGTCGACGCTGACGTTGTGCAGGTCGATCTCATACTTGCCGGCCACAAGGTGCTCGAGCGCGACCTCATCAACGAAGGCCGCGTAGAGTTCGAGCGGATTCTTCTGCCGGAGTTGGGCGACCTGCTCAATGAGCGGCATCAGCGCCCCGTGGAGGGCTTCGGCCTCGGCCCCAAGGCGCAAGTCCGCGATGGCGGCTGCCAGGGTCGAGGCGGCGATCCGCAGGGGAGGCTGCGGCACGGCGGCGAGGTCGATCGCATGGACCTCGTTATCCCGGCCGAACGGCCGCGCCACCCGGGCCATCTGCCGGGTCAGCATTTCCGGCATCATGTTGGAGGCTGGATCGTCGCGATCGTCTTCGCCCTCGTCCGCATCCTGGCGGACGGACCGTGGGACGGGCTTGGGAATACCCTCGACGATGATGGCGCCCATGCCATTCATACAGGCTCCGTAGACGAGGGTGTTGATCGCCAGGGCCTGCCATTCCGGGTCGTCACCCTCGAGCGCCACGCCCTGAACCAGGTCCTCGCGCCGCAGCCAGACCTGGCCGGTGGTCGCGAGGCCGATCGGCCAGGTAGCATCGCCGCGCCGGCGCGTGGTCTCGTCTCGATAGCCGCGGCGCCCGAGGTGGTGCGGCACGCGGCCGGGCGCGCGCCAGGTGCGCAAGCCGTAGGTGAAATGGCGCAGGAAGCGGTATCCGGCGTAAGCTAGGATCGCTTCGGGCACGAACGGCGCAGCAATCAACGAGAGGGACAGAGCAGTCGCTATCCCGAAATGCCACGCAACCTCTTTGGGGGAGTCGTCGTTCATCGATCACACTCCCTCAGCGTCCGGTCCGGCCGCGGATCAACGACAGCATGGTCCTGCCAGCGGCACCCGAGCCTGCCCGCGTGCCGGAGACCAGAGCGCCGGCGGTTCTGCCCACCTTGCCGCCCGGGATCTGGTTGGGCGAGTTCGGCATGATGATGCCGGCCGCGGCCGTCGCGGCGCTGCTGCCGGTGCGCCGCTCGATCTGCGCCCCGATCCAGGAGAGCACGGTCTCGGGTAGGGCACTGATCTGGCCTGCCGACAGCACGACGATCGTGAACAGGATGACGGCGTAGACGAACAGTCCGGCGGTCCCGACCATCGCGTAGGCGATGGTGCCGTCGGGCGAGAGCATTGCCAACGCCCCGCGGAAGAACACGTTGGCGATGTCGATGCCGACCCGCATCAGCAGGAGCGAAACGAGGAGCCCGACGACGATCAGGGGTGGGCGAAGCAGGATACCGAGGAAGAACACGTAGCCCTGGCCGCTGTTGCCAACGAAGGATTCCGAGCGGGCCGGCATGAACTTTGTGAGGAGCCAGATCGGCACTGCGATCATCGCTTCGGCGACGACGAGGAACCAGGCGAAGGTACCCATCAAGAAGTGGACGATGACCACGAATGGCACCAGGCCGACCAGCATGAATGCGGCTGCAAACAGAATGGTCGCTAGGAAATAGAACATGCCAGAGGCTTTTTCGAGGGCATGTTGTCCAGCTTCAGCTATCGGATGCTTGACGAAACCTAATCCGAGCCCAACAAAATCAGACGCCGCACCCATTCCCGTGGCGGCGAGACCGTAGTTCGCGATACTGTGTCCGATCTCCTGCACCTCGAGGATCGGATCCCTCCAGGTCGTGCTCTCCGGCCGGCCGATGACCCCGAGTACGCCCGAGTAGATCGCCGAGAGCGCCCGGGCGAACACGCTCGGCGGGTCGGCCTGCGCCAGCGGATCGTCGCTGGTGATGCGCGCGACGCTGCCGGTGCCTTGGGCGGCGATGAAGCCGCTGAACTTTCCGACATAGTTGACGTTGCGCTGTGCTTCCTGGGCGAGCGGCCAGTACGCGCTCTGGCCGAGCGAGGGCATGTAGGTCGCGATGCTGGCCGGGGGCACAGCCGTCACCGAGGCGCTCGGCCCGGCCGATGCGGCGAGGAGCTTGGCCTGGACGAGGCTCATCGAGCGCTGCCACAACGCGGCCGAGAGCCAACCGTTCTCGGTCGAGTTCGACAGGTAGTTGCGCAGGACTTGATCGAGTTGGGCGTTGTTGCCCTGGGTTAGGCTCTGGCTGACGCGGGTATAGGCCGCGTCGACCGCCTCCTTGATGCGGATCTGGATCGCCTCCTCGTCGCGGATGCCGGACATGATGGTGGTGGCGATCCCGCTCGCGGCACCGTCGAGGCTGCCGATCGCGGCCTGGAACGCGCGCTGGCTCTGCTGCTCGGCCAGCGCAATCAGGAGCGACGTCGTACTGGCGTCCGTCGCGTTGGCAAGATTGACGTTGATCTTCTGGTGTTCGTAGACGACTGAGCCGCACAGGTTGTTTGATTTGCGGAAATACCCGTTCGTGTCGGCAAAATAATAGGTCGTTGTCTGCGTGCTCCACGATCCGAAGAAGCCGGTATCGGTTGCGGTGCGCGAGACGATCGAGGCCGCATTGTCGCGCCCCGACACGTTGTTGGCGTATTGCTGCAACGACTGAGCGCAGACGTGACCGTAGAGGCGTGCTTCGAGCACCTTGGCGAGCTTGCCGCGCAGGGCGAAATCGCCGAGCGCCTGGGTCGGCTGCGCGATGGTGCCGTACATGCCGGTGAGCTGGGTGCTGGCGACCCGGGTCCAGAGGGTGTCGCCGAACCCCGATCCCCACACGGCGATCTGCACCACCAGGATCTGCATCAGCGACAGCCCGCTCTTGATCGGCAGGCTGAGGATCGCGCCGGTCATCACCCGCAGGATGGTGTACTTGGCACTGGAATTCCGCCCAAAGGCCTGGCCGTCGTTCGCGGTGTCGGCGACGAGCGAATAGAGCAGGTAGCAGGCGAGGATCGTCGAGACGATCAGGCAGCCGACGTTGAAATACCCCAACGCGACCGTGAGCGGGCGGTCGTCCGAGCAGGTCGCGGCGGTCCACACCCCGTCGACCACGCAGCCGAGGAGCTTGCGCAGGTTGATGAGCGCCAGGTCGTTCTGGACCGGCGTGAACACCTCCTTGCCGGTGGTCTGTGCCTGGGCTGCCGTGGCGGCGAGGACGCCGAGGCTGCCGCCGGCGGCGATGATCCTGCGGAGCATCGGGAATCCCTAGAGGTTGCCGCCGGCCTGGGTGGCCAGCATGGTGCCGAAGACGGCCGAGGTGCGGGCCTGCTGCTCGATGAGCTGCTGGCGCAGCGACAGCGACATCGAGCGCATGCGGGCGAGCTCGATCAGCAGCCCGTGCTCGGACTGGCCGGCGAGGCCGGCCGACCACGCCTCGTATTGCGGCCCGCCGCCGTACTGGCCGATCAGCGCGTCGAGCTGGGCGAGCGGCGAGCCGGCCGTGGTGCCGGCCTGGTGGTCGTCGGTGGACGACATCGCCCGCACGGCGCTGAGCGAGACGAGTGCGGGTGAGCGCAGGGCCTCGACGCGGCGGGCGCGCAGCATCATCAGGTCGGCCTCGGCTCCCGGCATGGCAGCGGTCGGCTTGGGCATCGGCAGGCCGGCCATCGCCTCGATCACGGCCTTGCGGTCGTCGTCGCTGGCGCTCGGATCGAAGAAGACCGCGGCGTCGGTCTTGGTCGGGTCCGCGAGCCGATTGCGGGCTGCCTCCTGGATCGGGGTGTTCTTGCCGGGCGCTACGTCCAGGCTGCGATAGGTCTCCCGGCCGTTCTTGGCGACGTTGCCCACGGAGCGGCTGGTCGCGTTCATCAGATCGATCGAGCCGCAGGCGTTCACGCCCTGGCCGGTGTCGATCGAGTATTGCTCGCGCGCGTCGACGAGGGCGCGGGTCTGCGAGACCTGGGACAGGGTCGAGGCGACCGCCTGCTGGGTGTTGCTGACGACGTTGACCTCGCGCTCGCCGTTGGTCGACGTCTGGGCGGTCTGTACCTTCATGGCGGACAGCAGCATCTCGAGAGTGATGCTGCGCTGGGTCGCGACGTTGGTGCCCATGGTGGCCACCCGGGCGCCGAGCGTGGTCTTTGCGGTCTCGTGCCCCGCCAACCAGATCGGGTCGAACACGGCACAGACCTGCGCGGCGGCCGGGGAGACGGCCGCGCACGCCAAGGCGGCGGAGGAGAGGGCGAGGAGGACCTGTTTCATCACGGTGCCTGGAAGCTCGCTGGGGTGGACATCCCGCTGCCGGGCGCCGGGATGCTGTTCGTGAGGCGGGCGTTGACCATGGCGAGCAGCAGCGCCGCGGCGGTGGCCTCGGTGCGCATGCCGCGCTTGATCTGGTGGGCGAGCAGGGCGAGGTTGGCCGCCTCCATCCGCACCGCGTCCTGGATGATGCCGCGGTCGTGCTGGCCGGCGACGCCGGCCGCCCACGCGGCGCCACCATCGTTGCCCTGCCAGTGCCCGGAGAGCGCGCGTGCCTGGGCGATCGGGCCGTCGGCCCTGTAGTCGGCGGCGATGTCGGCCAGGACCACGGCGGTCATCGAGCGGTAGGTGTCGCGCCCGGTCTTCTCCAGCCGGTCGCGATCGCCGGTGGCGGTGGCCGCGGCGTTGCGCGGACGTTCGTCCGGCGGGCCGACGACCGTGTTGATGAATTTCGCGGCTGCCTGGGCATCCCCGCCGTAGAGCGCGGCGCCGTCGGGGGCGTCGCCCGCCCGGACGTCGTTGACCCAGTCCTTCGGGTCGGCGTACCGGCCGGGTTGGGCCCGGACGGGTGTGACGATCTGCTGGCGGGCGGCGGTGGAGCCGGTCATCGCCGTGTAGAGGGCCTGCGCCTTGGTGTTCGAGCCACACGGGTCATAGCCGACCGAGCCGTAGCGGTGGGCGGCGAGCGCGACGGCCTGGCGCTGCTCCTGCGTGACGACGGTGGTGGCCAGCGCCTCGCTCGAGGCACGGAAGCCGTTCGAGACCTGATCCGACCCTGCCGCGGACTGGGCGGTGAGCACCTTGACGGCCGACAGGAGCCGGGCGCGCTCGGCGATCTCCTGCGAGATCAGGCCCGTCTCGGTGGTGGTGATGGCGCCGGTAATCGCGGTGGTGAGGGTCGAGGTCGCGATGTTCACGCGCGCCTCGACGCCGTAACAGGTCTGAGCCTGGGCCGGAGAGACGGCGCCGATCGCCGCGGCGGCGATGCCCGAGAGGATGATGCGACGGATCACGGGCTGCCTCCCTGGCGGCTGTCGCCGCCCATGCCGCCGACGAGGACGCCGACGAGGCTGGCGCGCGCGCCGCTCATGATCGCGCCCTGGCGGCGGGCCATGACGAGGTCGGCATCCTGCTCGGCCGTGGACGTGTTGGGTTTCACGGTGGGTAGGGGGGCGACGACGTCGAGGTAGTCGGCCGCGGTCATGACCTCTTCGGCGCCATAGTCGCGGTTGAGCAGCCAGGGGGATGCGTCGGAGTCGCCGGCGCCGAAGCCGCCGGGCTTGGCGTCGGTGCACCAGCCTGTCTCCTGCTCGGAGGGCGAGCAGTAGAAGGTCCGGCGCTGCTCGAGGCTCGCGCCCATGCGCTCGGCCGCGTTACCGCCGTTGGTCAGCCAGCGTTGATCGGCATGGCGGAAGGCCTGCCGGACCTTAGTGGCCGAAGACGCGCTATCCCGCTCGTCCGCCAACCCCAGGGCAAGAGTGCAGGCGGCATAGCCCGTGCCCGTGTCGTAGCCGTACTGGTGCTGGACGCGGGCGAGGCGAAGGGCGTTGTCCTGGCTCACCAGGGCCGAGGCGACGGCCTCGGCAGCGGCCTTGTGCCCGTTCGTCGTCTGGAGCGACGTAGCGCTCGACTGCGCGCCAGAGACCTTCAGTCCGCTCATCAGACGCTGAAGGGAGATCTCCCACTGCGGGAAGAGCCCTTGCGCCTGGGCGGGGAACGCCAACGCGACGGCAAGGGCGGCGCTGGCCGGAAGGAGGGCGAGGCGATCCAACATCACCGCCGGGCCTCCGCGGGTCGAGCGTCGAGGGCATAGAGGGCGACGAGCTGGGCGAGGGCCGCATCCATCTGCGCGTCGTAATCGAAGGTATTGGCGGTCAGCTCGGTCGCGTTGATGCGGGCGATCTCGATGTAGAGGCTGCGGTTCGGCTGGTTGGCGACCTTGACCGCATGATCCTCCGAGCCGCTGGCCTTCTCAGCGGCGCTGGCGATCGATTGCTGCTGCGACTGGGTGTCGGATTTCGACACGGTCTCGCTGGCGGCCCCCTCATTAGGGCCGGGGGAACAGGTTTTCGGCAAGGTCATGTCGCGCGGCCCCCCGGCCATATCGGGGTACTTGGTGGAGATCGGGATCTGACGCGGCAGGAACGGCTCGGGATTGACATAGTACCAGGCCTGAGGGGCTGCCGATTTGATAGCGTCAGCAGTCAGAGGGCTGGCGCCCTTGCCGGAGTAGATTTTCCAGACACGGCCATTGGTTCCTGTCGCCGCCAGTGCGCTACCTTTCAATAGCGCTCCAAGATGTAAATGTGGGGCGCACACCTTCATTTCTTTGCAACCCATCGTTCCGACTTGGTCACCAGCCGCAAGTGAAACGAATCGTCCTTCCGGAAGGGTTGTTGTATTCATATGAAGATATAAATATTTAGTATCTCCAGACGTTACATCGGCAATGACACCACCGCCACTAAAATGCCTAAACAGCACACTCCCCGCGGAACCCGAGAATATCTTCGTGCCCGCGCCTTCGCTGTTTACGATATCCATACCCTGATGGTAGCCGGCCGAGGCACCCGGCCGGCCAGTCCTATTCACGCCGTAGGGTGAAGAAACCCGCTGACCCGACGGCTTCATGATGTCGACAGACATACATGTGCCGGCGGATGCGGAACCATGCGAGAGACCGACGGCGATCAGTCCAAAAACCGTCGTAGAAACGCGGCTCATCGAGCGCCCTCCGGCTTAGCCGGGCAAAGCGAGTAATTCATGTTGTTGAACAATATTTCTTTCTGATTTAAAGCTTTTAGCGAAAAAGAGTCGTCATTCTCGTTGTCGGGACCCTCTCGCATCCCCTGAGGTACGTGCTTGTCCCAGTCACATTTGGTATCGATGAACAATATACCTTTTGGCTGTTTCTTTATTTTTATCATTTTGCAGCGGGCTTCACCACGAATACCCTCTTGGTCGATACGCTGGATCAAGCGGTCATTCTCGATAGTGAGCTGCGGTCGCCGGCATGCCTTTGCCGGGTCTGTCGAGTAGGTCCAGTCACCAGTCGGAAGCGTAGGCTTCTCGGCTCGCGCCGAACTAATAAATGTGATGACAAAAGCAGATGTTAAGAGAAAAATACGGACGTTCATCGCATAATCCCCTCGAAGCCGCTGCCGGTCGTGGTGCCGGATGACTGCGGAATTACAATCGTGATAGACGTTCTCGACTGCGACGTGTCAGGCTGCACCGCCGGGATCGAGATCTGCGTCTGAGGCAGGTTGAGCGCCGAGCCGAACGCCGAGTTCTGGACGTGATTGTACGAACCGATGTTGCTGATGTTGGGCAGCGAGATCGGCGAGATCGAGCCGTTGAGCTGCCGGAACAGGTCGCCGGTGATCGAGCTCTGGAAGCTGTTCATCTGCTGGTTGATCGAGCCGATCGTATCCCGGAGCTGACTGTCGAGGATCTGGCAGACCTGGCGCTTGGCCTGGTCGATCACCGACTGGACGAGGTTCGTCGCCGCGGAGGTGAGGAACCCGGACAGGTCCGGGATCAGGTTCGAGAGGTCGAACCGCTTGAGCAGGTCGCCGGCAATGCAGCTGTTCGGCCCGTTGAAGAAGCTCGACGGATTGACCTTGGCGGCGTCGATCAGCGCGATCTGGCGCTGCACGGCCGCGTCGGCAGCTTGCCGCACCAGACAGTTGTTGCCGGTCGATTGGGCCCGGACCGGCGCCGGCACGGCCAGCGCGAGCCCGCCGACGACGGCAGCGAGAAGAAGGGACGCCCGCATCCGCGGGGTTCGAGCTAGAACGCCGGCCATTTTCCGCCCTCGATAAACTTCGCCCATACGTATTTCAGATACCGCATCGGTGTCATCTTGCGGTGATTGCAGTACACGAGAAATGACACATATATCGCCATGGCGATGAACGTGTATCGGCTCAGCCCCGTCACAATCAGCAACGGAAAGAACACGGCGATACTCCCGTGGACACCGAAGAACTGCATCGATACGGCGGTCCATCGCCAGGGCATATGTCCATCGCTCATGCGGGATCCTTGGGTTGGGTGATCGGGGTCCCGGGCGCCGGATGGCCGGCCGGCCGCGCCTTGCGTCCGCCGGCCCATGACCGCGCGGCGCCGACGTCGAGGTGGCAGAAGCCCGGATAGATCCCGACCCCGCCCCGACCGCAGAGCGCACCGGCGACTGCCACGGCGTCCGGACGATAGCCGACGGCCTTGATGTCGACGGCGCGGCCGGCGAGGTGGAGCGAGCCCCGGGCCGCGCCCTCGATGCCGGCGTTGTGCTTGGGGGTCCGGTATCCCGAGGTCACGATCAGCGGCACGGCCGATCCGTGGACGGCGCTCATCGCGCCCTGGACCGACGCCAGGAGGTCGAACAGGGGCGGGTCGATCCAGACCGCCGAGCTGCCGTCGCCGACGTCGCGCAAGAGCCAGGACAGCAGCAGGAGGTCGCGCGTGTTGTAGCCGTCCGGGGTCCGGACGATCGCGCTCACCTCCTCGCCGGTGCCCTCGCGCCGCAGCCACAGACGCGTGGGCCCGGCCAGGACCGGCACGGCGGCGAGCGCGGCGGCGTAGGCCCGGTCGAGACCGGGCAGGGCGCCCGCGAGCGTGCCGGCGAGGCCGGCGAGGAGGCTACGCCGCAAGACGGGCATCGCGGTATCCGTAGCGGTCGAGGACGCGGCGGGCGGTCGCCAGATCGATCACGCCCGCATCGAGCGCCTTCTTCACGGTGACCTTCATCGAGCGGCCGTCCTCGCCGCGCCCGATGATGGCGCGAAGCGTCTCGACGGCCTCGGCCATCCCGATGCGGGCAACCTCGCGCCGGACCTGATCGGTGAGGACCTGCCATTCGCGCAGGCAGACCCGGCCGCCGCCGACTTTCGGGACGAGGAGCTGCGACACCAGCATGTGGGTCGATGACAACACGTCGTGGAAGGCCTGGACCTGGAGGTCGGCCGGGAACTTGAGGGTCAGGCGCCGCAGGATGTGGGCGACGTCGTTGGCGTGGGTGGTGGTGTAGATCGGGTGACCGGTCTGGGCTGCCTCGACGCTCGCCAGCACCGTGTCCATGTCGCGCAGCTCGCCCACCATGATGAGGCCGGGCTTGCGCCGCAGGCTGTTGCGCACGCCGGCCGCGAACGAGGGCAGGTGGAGCCCGATCTCGTGCTGCATGATCGTGCACGTCGCCGACGGCACGGTCTCGAACACGAACTCGATCGGGGCCTCGTAGGTGAGGATGTTGCCGTGGATCGGCGTGTCCTCTTCGAGAATGCGGCGCATCAGGGCGGCGATCTTCGTCGTCTTGCCCGAGCCGGTCTCACCGGCGACGATGACGGCGCCCTGGGCCGGGGTCGACTCGGCGACGATCTCGGGCTCGACCCCGAGGGCGGCGACGGTGGGCGGCTCGGCGGGGATGTGGCGGCAGACGATCTGCACGCCGACGTCGCCCTCGTAGTAGCCGGCCGTCACGTTGATGCGGAAGCGGTGCTTGATGGGCTCGGCGTGGCGGTCGCCGCGATCCTGCTCGAGCACCGTGATCGCGCGATCGAAGTCCTGGCCCGAGTAGAGCTTCGACATGATCGAGTCGGTCGTGGTCAGCTCCGCGGAGATGCGCGCGAGCGTCGTCGGCTGGAGCCAGACCTGGGTCAGCGCGCAGAGGTGGCCGTGGACGGAGGCGAGCACCGGCCGGCCGGACTGGAAGATCACGTCACTCGCGCCGATCGAGACGGCGTGTACGAGGAGGCGCGTGACCTCCTCGCGGCCATGCACGGTGATCGGCTCGTCGGGGTAGTTGGTGGCTCCGGTCCAGCGCATCGCCCTACTCCGCCGCCGCGACCGCGGCGGCCGGGCCGGCCGCACCCACGAATTTCGGGGCGACGACGATCTTGAGGAGCCGCTGGTCGACCGCCGCCGATCGGCCGTCCTTGCCGACCTTGAGGCCGGTGGCGCGCACCTTCACGAGCGGCAGGCTGACCGCGCCGGCGGCGGCGAGCTCGCCGTAGCGGCGCATGCCGGAGAAATCCCGGTCGAGGCGCGCGAGCCCGTCGTCGAAGGCGGCGCGGGCCTGGGCGATGCCGACCTCGAGCCCACCGGCGTAGCCCACCTCCCAGTTGTTCTTCTCGACCTCCCCCTTGGGCGGGGTCCAGGTGGTCTTCGCCTCGGGCGGGGGCGTGACGGTGAGGTAGTCGCGCCAGTTCGGCGGCTGCACGGTGACCCGTGCGTCGCGCACGATCTCGAACGAGCCGAGGGTGGTGACGAGCAGGGTGCGGGTCGGGGTCTGGCGCACGTCGCGCAGCTCCGACACCACCGGGGGCACGATGTCGGCCCCGATCATCACGGTGGGGAAGGGGTAGCGCGCGTCGAGGCGGGCCGAGATCCCGGGCGAGTCGAGGTAGTCGGCGATCCGCCGCGACTCGTCGCGGTAGCCGTCCTGAATGCCGGCCGAGCGCGCGGTGCGCTGGACGACCTTGTTCGGCCGGTTGGCATCGCCGAAGATCGCCGCCGAGTAGCGCGAGAAGTCGCTGTTCGAGGGGTGAGGCGGGGCCGGCGCCGGGGCGGAGTCGGCGACGTTGGGCGGGAACGGCTGCCCTTCCTGCCCGGGCAGGGAGCGTGGGCCGTTGGCGATGGCGTTGAGGGCGTTGGCCTGGGCCGCGCCGCCGGGACCGTAATAGCCCGGGGGCGGATAGCCGCCGTAGCCCCCGCCGTAGCCTGGAGCGCCGTAGCCGTAACCGGCCCCGTAGCCCGGAGCGCCGTAACCGGCCCCGTAGCCCGGAGCGTAACCGGCCCCGTAGCCCCCGCCATAGCCCGGAGCACCATAACCCGCGCCATATCCGGGCACGCCATAGCCCGCGCCGTAGCCGTATCCGCCAGCTCCCGCGACGGGCGCACAGGCGGCCGGGTTCTGGGCGCAGTAGGTGTTGGCGACCTGTGCCGCGGCCGGATAGGCCGCGGCGCAGAGCGCGGTGGAGAGGATCCAGCCCTTCAGACGCATGTCAGACCCCGTGCTCGCGAAGCCGAGCATCGACATGACCCGAAGTGCTGCTGCCCGTGCTGACACAAGCAGGCAACAGAACAGACATGCCGATCAGAACAAGTGCCAGCTTGATGATGTACCCAATGCGATCGCGATCCATATCCGAGCCCCATTGATTTTTATTGATATTGGCCTTGCCGGCCCAACGCCGAATGATCCACAAGCTTGACCCAACGCAAAGCTGCGATGGACTGGACGCATGGGGATCTTGACGTTTTTGGGGGGTCGCCTCACGCGACGGGTCGGGCCGGAGCACAAAACCTTCGTGGCGATGAGCGGGACCGTGCTGGGTGGTACCCACGCGACCTGCCCGGCCTGCCGGCGGGGCCGCCTCATGAACGACCCCGAGTCGCCGGCCTTGCGCAGGTGCGACGATCCGGCTTGCGGGGCGACGTTCACGCTCGCCGAGATGGGCCGCACCTTCGCGCTCGAAGGCACCGACGCCCGCGACCTGGCACGTGACGCGCGCCGGCAGGCCTGGTCCCTGTTCCTGGCGGCCGTGGTGATCGGCTGCCTGGCGGCGGCCTGGGCGGTCTACGCCCATTCCTGGCTCACGCTGCTCGGCGCGCTGCTCTTGTGCATCGTGGTCCTGGCGAGCGCGCTCGTGCAGCGCTACCGCGCCTGGCAGCTCGACCAGGGCCGGATGTTCGAGGCCCGCGCTCCGATCGGCGCCTTCCTGGCGGCAGAGCTGCACGAGC
Organism: Methylobacterium sp. ap11; assembly: GCF_900110515.1. Taxonomy (NCBI): domain Bacteria; kingdom Pseudomonadati; phylum Pseudomonadota; class Alphaproteobacteria; order Hyphomicrobiales; family Methylobacteriaceae; genus Methylobacterium; species Methylobacterium sp. ap11. The sequence goes on from NZ_FOEB01000029.1 coordinate 64,333, forward strand.
TTCTCGGGCGCGAGCGGCAATGAGGTGAGGGGGAAGCGCATCGTCAGCTTCCCCCGATCATCGTGCAGACGTTCGACAGCGACACGTCCATCTTGATCGTGTTGCCGACGAGGTTCGCCACGTCGTTGATGAAGAAGGCGAGCGTGCCGCCCACGAGATAGAGGACGGCCGAGCCGGCGCCGCCGTGATGACCCGACGCAGCATTGTAGAGCCGCATGCCGGCGATCATCCAGGCGAGTGAACCGAGGCACATGAAGAAATAGGTGATCGCGAGCTTGATATCGTCGCAGGTCGAGCCTCGCGGCGTCGAACCGTAGTTGAACATGCTGAAGGTGAGATCACCGCCCAGGACGAACGAGTTGGCGAACTTCCAGAGCAGGACCGGCGCAACGATCATCGCGGCGCCGAGCGCGATCTTGGCGAAGGCGCCGTCGAGGGTCGTAGGACGGTTCGAGAATTTGTACTCCCCGGCAGCGACGCCGTAGAGCCCGTAGAGGCCGATCGTCCCGTACACGATCCCGAGGAGCGCGATCAGGAGGAAGACGAGGTTGACGACGAGCGGGAACACCTCGCTCAACGAGGCGAGGACGCTCCCGAGGTCCGGTACAGCCATCACTGACCCCTTTTCGAAGATCGGTCCTGGCGCTCGAGCCGCTCGACACGATCCTCCAACTCGTTGAAGCGCTCCCGGAGCTCTTCGTATCTGAGGTTCATGGGGTCTGCATCGAGATTTGGCCGCCGATATGGCCGTTTCTCTTCAGCACTCCCGTTATTATACTCGAATTTCGATCTGTTCTGCTTCTTTGTTTCGGGCGTCTCAACGTCATCGGAAGCGGCTACCACCAGGCTTGGTATCGAGACCACTAGTAAAGCCGCCAGGGTTGCATTCCTTAACGACGCCCTAACGAAGCTTTCCCCGACCATTGTCCGCCAACCCTTCCGATCTCACCGGGACGCTTACCTGATCCTTACTGCGCTCGATAACGCAGGGTATGCGCTATAACATGCAGCGTATCGTCAAAAATTTCGACGCATATCGATCGTTGATACACGAATGAGTGTGTCTTTGAAGCCATCGTCCATACACATCATTCGCCTTCTGCTACGGCATGGAGAACCGTTTATTGACACGTTGACGATAGGTTCGCAATAAGAGCGCCGTCACGAGCGTCAATGACTCTGGTTGGGCGGTGCTTGCATGGAGAACGCAGTCAAACACATTGCCTGGGCTGGATCTTTGGTTGCCTGTGTCTATCTTGCAACTTCTAACAACTGGCAGCCCATCGCTCTCCAGATCGTTGCCGGGACCGCTAGTGGACCCGTGGCAGTCCCTGCGCCCAACAATTCTATTTCCGGAAAAAATGCCAATCCCGGCAATCCGTTAGCTGGCGCCCAGCAACCCGCCCCTCAGGTTGCGTTAGCACCTGCCAACACACCCCTGGCGATTGCCCCGGCTCCCCTCCCGACGGCCGCGCCGCAGCAGCAGGCGGGAACCGTCAGCTATGCGACGATTGAAAATCCCGATCGCGCCCGCAAGATCGTGGAGATGATGGCCAAGCTCGCGTCGGTCGTCGACGCGCCGGCGGGGACGCCGGAAGGCAAGATCGCCACCATCTTCTTCGATCCGCGCTGCCCGTACTGCCACGCGGCGTTCGACGCGCTGCATGGGCGGATCGCGGCGCGCTGGGTTCCGGTCGCGGTGCTCGGCGAGACCGAGAAGGGCAACCGCCTGGCCGCCGGCATCCTCACCGGCGCGGATCCGGTCGCGGCACTCAAGGCGACCTTCGAGGGCAAGGGCGGCATGTCGGGAGAGATCGGCGCCGAGACCGCGGCCAGGCTCGCCGAGAACTACGAGGCGTTCGCCTCGATCTTCGCCGCGAGCCCGGCCCTGCGCCCGGGCGTGCCGACGATGTTCGTGCCGAGGCCCGACGGGCGCCTCGCGATCATGGTGGGCTACGAGCCCGGTGACGACGCCAAGATGCGCGCCGTCCTGGCCGGCAGCTGACGATGGGGCGGCGATCCTCCATCGGGGCGTTCAGCCTTCCCTCGCCCCGCGGGTGCCTGTCGCCGTCGGCGCTCGGCGACCGGATCGCGGGCTACGCGAGCGTCTCGTCGTTCCTCGCCGGGGCGGTCTTCGCCTCGCTGCTGGCGATGATGTGGCTCGCCTACCTGTCGATCAAGCGGGCCGAGGTGATTCCCTACGTCGCCGACGGCGGCGTGTTCGGCTGCGAAGTCAAGATCGTGGCGCCGCCGACCGCGGGAAGGCCGCACACATGAAGTCCGCCGATCACATCGCCCGCGAGATCACATGAAGTCCGCCGATCAAATCGCCCGCGAGATCGATGCCGGCCGGATGATGCTGCGCAACCAGTGGTCCTGGATCCTGCTGCTGTCACTGTTCCTGACCATGTCGCTCGCGGTCAACGCATTGCTTTACTACAATGCGTTCATCCGATTTCCGGTCAAGCAGTTCATCTGGACCTCGGACGCGCAAGCCGTCTGCGAGGCGATCCCGCTTTCCGAGCCGAACATTTCCCAGGCGCGGCTGAAGGAGTTCGCGGTTTCGTCGGCCGTCGAGCTCAACTCCTACGACTACGCCAACTGGCGCGCGCTCATCAACAACGCGCTGTCCCAGTCGTTCACACCCAAGGGTCGTGATCGTTACCGTGCAGCCCTCCAGGAAAGCGGCATCATCCAGAAGGTGGTGACGGGATATCAGACCGTATCTGCCGTGACGACGGACCCCGCCAACATTTCGGAAGAGGGCAAGGCGGCCGGCCGTTACTACTGGCGCGTCGAAGTTCCGCTTCAGATCTTCTATCGCACGAACGTCGAGACCCGCGTCGAGCGGCGGCTTCTGACCATGACGATCGTGCGCATCGACCCCTCTCCGATCAACCCGAACGGCATCGCGATCGACTCGGTGATCTCGACGCAGCAACTGACCAACCAGGTGGGGCCATGACGCCCATGATGCGAGTGTGGGCCTCGGGCTTTGCCGCGGTCGCCGTCTGCGCGAGCTGGGCGAGCACCGTGGCAGCGCATGAAGTCGGCCAAGGGACGGATCCGGCTGCCGGATCCGGGGTGCGGCGGCCGGCCGGCGTCCCGCCGTTCGGCATTCCTGCCACCGGCGTCCCGCCGGCGGCTGTTCCCGTCGCGCAGCCGCCACCGCCTACCCCGCGCCCGCTGACCCCGGCCGAGCTCGACGAGCTGCGCCAGCGCATGCTCGGCAATACCGAGCGGGTGATCCTGAAGCCCGGCGAGATCCAGAACGTCCGCCGGTCGGTCCAGGATGCGCAGGGCGCCGGAACCTTCCCGGGCCGCGACGGACGGATGCCCCGTCCCGAGCCGCGGCTGCTGAGCGTCACCCAGGAGATCAGCCGCTCAGCGCCGGAAACGCTGCATCTCGCCTACGGGGTCGTCTCGCCGATCACCTTCGTGGATGGCAAGGGCGCGCCCTGGCCGATCGCCTCGGTCGCCTACGATCCGCGCCTGTTCGCGCAGGACGGGACCGGCTGCGGCCAGGACAACGCGATGGGAGCGACGCAGGTCCCGGCGCCGGCGGGCGCCGACCGGCCGATCTCGATCAACCTGATGCCGTGCCGGTACGACACCTGGGGCAACATCCTGATCCGGCTCGAGGCCGTGCCCTATCCGATCCCGCTGATGGTCCTGTCCGGGCAGGGCGAGACTGTGGACATCCCGGTGACGGTCCGGGTCGCCGGCACCTCGCCGCTCACGCCCGTCAAGGTGGTGACGGCGAGCGCTCCGGTCCGCAAGGGCGGTCCGCCCGCGCGCCCGCGCGGCGCACAGGACCCGATCGACACCACGGCGCTGCTCCACCTGTTTGCCGCCGGCACGCCGCCCGCGGGCGCGCAGAAGCTCGTGGCGACCGGCGCGCAGGCCTGGCTCTACCGCGAGCGGATGTACGTCCGGCTCCAGGGCACGCTGGTCAGCCCGCAGCCCGTCGCCTCGGCCGACGCTCCCGAGGGCTACCGGATCTACGAGTTCCTGCGCCCGGCCTCACGCCTCGTCGCCGAGCGTGGCGACGGCGCCGAGACCGCCATCAGCGTCGATTTCTAAGGGGGACACCAATGCTCTCAAGGAAAGCCCAAGCGGCGGTCGGAGGCTGCCTCCTGGTCTCCGGTCTCGGCTCGGCCGCGTTCATCCTGCGGGACGCGCCCGGCCCCGATCAGGGCGTGGGCATGGCCTCGGAGATCCGGGGCCAGACGCCGAACCCGCAGAACGACATGATGGGGGCGGTGGGCAAGGCCGAAGCCGACCGGCGCGCGGGCGTCAACCGTCAGGCGGCCGATGCAAAGGCCGAGAGCGGCAAGCCCTACGTCGCGCCGACGGTGATCGGTGAGAAGCGGGGCGCCCAGATGGGCGAGATGCCCGACGAGAACCCCGTGCCGAAGCCGCCCGAGCCCGCGCCGCCGCCGCAGGTGGTGGAGCGGATCGTCTACCAGGATCGCCCGGTCATCCAGACCGTCTACCGGGACGTGCCGGTGCAGCCGACGGCCGATCCCGATCAGGTCGCGGCGATCAACGACCAGATCAAGGCGCTCCTCAAGCCCACCCCGGGCGGGTTTCTGGTTCGCTCGTTCGGCAAGGGCGAGCGGCCAAAGCCCCCCGAGCCGCGGGCGGCCGCCGTCGCCCCGCCGCTGCCGACCGGCCCGTTCGGACCGGGCGTCCGGCACGCGACCGTGGCGCGCGCCGGCGACGTCGCCTACGCGGTGCTCGACCGCGGGTTCAACTCCGACGATCCGGCGGCGCCGATCTTCGCCACCATCGTCGACCTCGACGAGCGTCAGCAGCCCGGTCCACTCAACGGCATCCGGCTGATGGGCCAGATCGTCTACACGCAGACGCAGGCCTCGATCCGGTTCTCGACGATGATCCTGCAGGACGGCCGCCAGGGGCCGATGCAGGCGATCGCGATCACGGTCGACCAGGCCCGGACCGGCGTCGCCGAGGATGTCGACAACCACGTCCTCGAGCGCTACGGCGGCCTCGTCATCGCCGGGTTGATCCAGGGCGTCGGCCAGGTCGGCCAGCAGCTCACTCAGCTCAACACCCAGACGGTGCTGGGCAACGGCTTCGCGGTCCAGTCCGGCCGCAACATCGACTATCTGACCGCCGGCATGGGCGCGGCGCTGCCCGTGGGGCAGGCGATGACGGCCGCGGCGGCGCGCTCGTTCAGCCGCCCGCCGACCCTGTCCTCATCGGTCAACTTCCCGATCGGCATCGTCTTCCTCCAGCCGGTCGTGGTGCCGCTCGATGCCGCCCGGGTCACGGTAGGCGCCGGCAACGGCTACGGGCCGGACCCGGCCTACGGCGCCGGCTACCGCCCCGAGACCCTGCCGATCTCCTACGCGAGGAAGCCGTGATGGGTGGCTCGAAGGGGCTGGCCGACGTCCTGCGCGGCCTGATCGAGCTCGTGCCGATCCTGGCCTGGCTCGTGGTCGTGCTGGCGGCGGTCACCGGGATTTTCCTCGCCGGCTACGCGATGGTGCGGGTCTACCAGGCCAATACGTCCGGCGACGGCACGGCGGGCAACTGGATCGTCGCAGCGATCATCGGCAGCGCGATGACGGTCTCGACCGTCGTGATCGCGCACTTCTCCTTCTACTTCGCCGACTAGGAGGCCGCCGGCATGATCGAAGGGCTTGAGCGACTCCCCGACACCTTGATGGCCAACACGGCGTACTACCTGCTCGACCACCCCGCAGTCAGCCAGGTGGCCATCGCGCTGACGCTCGCCACCGGGTGCTGCGCGGTGTTCGCGGCGCCGGCCTGGGCCCGTCTCGTCAGCTCCGATCCGGCCCTGCGGCGCATTCTACGAATCGGCGGGATGGGGGCGGGCGGCTGCCTCATCCTGACGGCCCTGTTCTATGACAGCCTCACCCGGGGACTGGATGGAGCACTCACTTCCCGACCCCTGATGTACGTGTACTTTCCCGCCAGCATCATGCTGTCGGTCGCGGCGATCGGCTTCGCCGGGGCCCAGATCTACTGCTCGCTCTGCGTTAGGCCGGCGCCGCTCCTGCGCGCGGCGGTGCCGGCCGTGCTCGGGGCGTGGCTCTTTGCCCTGTCGATACCGGTCTTCCAGTTCGCCGTGATGCTGGGGCTCGACCGATGAGGACGGCGGACAAGTTCTGCGACCTCGCCGGGTTCGATCCCGAGCGCGAGGAGGCCGTCGTCTACGCCCATGACGGCTCGCAGCTCACCCTGATCGAGATCGACGGCGTCCTCTCGATCGTCTCGGCCGACGATTATCTCGTCAACGTGGTCGAGCGCTTCGCCGGCGGGATCGCGCAGATCCTCAAGCGCCCGGGCCACCAGCTCACGGTCTCGTATGAGTCGTCGCTCAACACGGGCCGGATCATCGATCCCTTCGTCGAGCGGCAGACCCGGCGCTCGCGCCAGAAGGGGCTGGCGGTCGAAGCGCTGATCGAGGAGGGCAGGGAGGTCCTGGAGGAGCGGTCACGCTCCGAGACGATCCTGCTCGCCGCCTGGACCCGGCCGACGGCCGGCATGCCCGAAGAGGTCCGCAAGGAGCAGCGCGAGAACCGCAGGGCCTGGCAGGAGCTGCCCCCGGCCCGCGATGCGCAGAACCCGTTCCTGCGGCTCGGCTCCCTCGACGGGGCGCACGCGGCGTTCGTTCGCCGGGTGATGGAGGCGCTCGGCGAGGCCCGCTTGCAGGGGCGCATCCTCAGCCCCGACGACCAGGGCCGTCGGCGCGACCTCGAGCAGATCCGGGCGGCCGTCCTCTATCACGAGACCCCCGACGGCTGGACGCCCTACGGGCCGGGCACCCGGCGCTACCCGGGCGCCAAGGAGGTGCATGACGACGACGTCTCGGAGTTCTTCACCCCGACGGTCGCGCGCCAGATCATGACCACCAACGCGCAGGCCTCGGGCAACATGCGCACCCTCGACATGGGCGGGCGCCGCTACGCGCTCGCCGTCATGCGGATGTTCCCCTCGACCATCCTGCCGTTCAACCGGCTGCTCGACTCGCTGCTGGAGAGCTCGTCGCGCTCCGCCGACATGCCGTTCCGGGTCTGCTTCCACCTCGAGGCGCTGCGCGACGCCGATGTCGGCTTCAAGCTCAGGAAGGTGGTGGCGGGCCTCCTCGCCTTCGCGAGCCCGAGCAACAAGAACCTGTTCCGGGCGCTGCGCCAACTCGAGGAGGTGATGGAGAAGGACGGCGAGGCGATCGTCAAAGGCCGGGTCATCGCGACGACCTGGACCGAGCCGGGCGAGGATCCGGGCCTGCTGGAGCGTCGCCGCTCGTACCTGATGAGCGCGATGATGACCTGGGGCGAGGCGCAGATGTCCGACGCGCCCTACAACCCGCTGCGGGCGCTGTGCGAGACCGTGCCCGGGATGACGGTCCAGGCCGAGGTGCCGCCCGGCTCGATCGCGCCGCTGGGCGACCTCGCCGCCCTGCTGCCGTTCCATCGCACCGCGCCGATCTTCAAGCAGGGCCAGAGCATGCTGGTCACGCCCGACGGCAAGCCGGTGCCCTACGAGGCGCTGAGCCCCGAGCAGCTGTTCTGGCTGACGCTCATCTACGCCACGCCCGGCTCGGGCAAGTCTGTGCTGATGAACCGTCTCAACGTGGAGTTCGCGGCATTCTCCGCGGGGGCTGTGCTGCCGTTCCTCGCGGTGATCGACGTCGGCGTCAGTTCGTCGGGCTTCATCGAGCTGATTCGCAACGCGCTGCCGTCCGAGCGTCGGCACGAGGCGTACTACGTCCGCCTCCTCAACACGCCGGACTACGCGATCAACTTCCTCGATCTCGGGCTCGGCCGGCGCATGCCGCTGGAGCGCGAGAGGAGCTTCATCGAGAACTTCCTGACGACGCTCCTCAACGTGTCGAACCCGGAAGTGGCGCTCCTGATCCCGCGCATGATCACGCGGGTGTTCCAGCTCAAGAGCGACCTTCAGTTCTCGTCCTCGCCGTCGATCTACCAGCCCAACGTCGACAAGGAGATCGACGAGCTCGTCCGGAGGCACCGCATCCCCGTCTCCGACCGGTCGCGGTGGTGGAGCATCGTCGACGCCCTGGTCGAGGGCCGGCTCTATACGGCAGCGCAGCGCGCACAGCGCTATGCGATGCCGGTCCTGGAGGACTTCGCCCGGGTGCTCGCCGAGCCGGTCATGGTGCAGGACTTTCCCGAGGAGCTGATCCGCCACGTCCAGCGCTCCCTGGAGAGCGCGATCGAGAAGTTTCCGATCTTCGCCCGCCCGACCCGTCTCGATCTCGGCGAGGCCCGGGTGGTGTCGATCGACCTCCAGGACGTGGCGCAGCGCCACAAGTCGCAGGAGGCCGAGCGCAACAACGCGCTGTTCTTCATGATCGCGCGGCACGTCTACCTGTCGAAGATCTCCGGATTTTCCGAGGAGATCGCGAAGATGGATTTTCCGCCCGAGGATGCGATCCGGGCGCAATACGTCCGGTACTGGGAGTCGCGCTACCACGAGGTGGCCGAAACGCCAAAGCGCCTGTGCATGGACGAGTATCACCTGACCGGCGGCGTCGAGACGATCGCCCGCCAGGTGAAATCGGACGCCCGCGAGGGCCGCAAGTGGGGCCTGGAGCTGATCCTGGTCTCGCAGCTCCTCGCCGATTTCGACACGCTCGCCGACATGGCCTCGACCGTGCTCGTCCTCAACGCGGACTCGAACGAGATCCGCGAGAAGGCGCGCGAGACCTTCGGTTTCGACCAGGCTGTGAAGAGCGCGCTCGAGCGCCAGGTGCACGGCCCGCAGGGGCGGCGGGGCGCCAACATCCTCGCGCGGATCAAGCTCCGCGAGGAGGAGCGCTGGGTCGTGCTCAACAATTCGCTCGGGCCCCGGATGCTGTGGGCCCTGACCACCAAGGCGGAGGACCGCCTGGTGCGCGACGAGCTGTACCGCCGGATGGCGGTCAACGAGGCGCTGCGCATCCTGGCTGCGCGCTTTCCCGATGGCACCGCCATCGAGACGTGGAGCCGGATGTCTGCGCTTGCGCGGTTCGGTGAGGACCGGATCGCAAAGACGATCGTCGATCAAGTCTTGGGAGAACTCATGAGCGAAGCTCAACCCCAGATCGGCCGATCCAGAACCGCTGCATGATAATGGAGGTTCCAATGAACTACAAGGATATGTACTACCGCGCGCTGGCGACCGCCACGGTCATCGGCTGGGGCACTGTGACGGCCCTGGCTCAGGCCACCTCGGGCGATCCGTCTGCACCGATCGACTTCTTGAAGACGGCGAGACAGAAGGCGTCGAGTTCGTCGCTCAACGCGTCCTCGATCGCCACCGGCGGCAACAATGCAGGCATTGTTATCTCGATCATCTTCGCCGTGGTGGGCATCGGGCTCGCCGGCATCTCGGCCGTGAAGCTCTACAAGTCGTCGCAGGACGATAACGCCCGCGAGGATGCCGGCCGGTCCCTGGCCGGGCTGGTTATCGGTTCCGGCGTCACCATCCTGGGCGTCATCATCGGCGTCGTGACGACCTACATGACCGGGTCGGGCACCTGACGGTCATCCTGGCCGGTACAGCGTGACACCACGACAGCGCCGAGCGGAACCGTCCACTCGGCGCTTCTTATCAAACTACCTCAGCATCCTGCGATCAGCTGATCGAGCGCCGTCATAGCAGTGCACGGCTTAGAAGGCGTCAGCGCCTCAACCCATATGGTTGGCCGAGATGAAATTCCTGTGTACGACAAACAGGTGTTTTCCGACAGCCGAGATGGCCAGTCGGGCATGTTGGCTGACATCTGACGCTGACGAGCGCTTCATGGGTCTGCTGACGACCCCGCCCGGACTCTCAGAGCGTCCGCTTCCCGGCTATGCGCTCTCGCTCGCTGTGTCGTCTTTCCAACCCTGGCATTTTCCAAAAGCGTTCTGTGTCATAAATCCACAAAAGCGGCCGCTAGAAGACTGCTGTTATGAGTGCCACTACTGCTTCCATAAGTGGAAGCCCAATAACGCTCGCGACTATCGACCCGTACGATGGTAGAACACCCGGAACAGCGCCGCATGCTTTCAGCATAGTCTCGACCACCGACCACATGACCGCGGTGACGAAAATTACAGATGCGTACAATACTAATTGAAACCCAACTGACGGACGCTGATGTACAACGAACGTTCCCGCACGGCCGAGACACGCGATGATCCAAGCATAGGCAAGCGGTGCCGGAACGACATCTGTGGACGATGTATTCCAAAACCACGATAACAGCCACACGACACCAGCAATAGTGGATACCATTAGCAACTTCCAGCTAAATTTGCTGACGAAATTGGACGGCCAAATTATAAGAGCATCGTAGATCATAAAACTAAATGGTCTCGCAAATTTTTGATATCCAACGAGTTTGAGGCTTTTTCTGACATGCATAATTGGGCCGAAAAGTATTTTTGCAGTAATAAGGATTGTTGCTGCGCCCAGCATGGCTTTAAGAGATATGAAATTTTGTGGCGCTAAAGAGCAATATCTATCGTTATAGTTAGCTAGTAGCACTAGCGCGGCTGCCCATACGAGGCCGCCCACACCTAAGAGCCGAAATGTCGGATCTGGGACGTCCTCCGCGGAGTGACTTACACCCCATAGAGGATTCCCGACGATAATGGTTGCTCGACCTCTTGGGTCGACGCTGATTGCACCGAAGAAAAAATATGCTGAAGCAAATACCATTAAAACGTCCAGCGTCGCCATAATACGTCATCCTTCAGATATTACAACCAAGATCGTAACATTCATGCATTTCCGTAACTTGATATAACATCGACTCATGGAAAATTTGCTGCATGGACGGTTAATTGTGCTGCAGCAGTTCTAATATCCAACAGCTGAGGAACCCGCCCGCCGCATTTGATAGCTCGCCACGACGTCTGCTGACGGGCGTCGAGCCAACTTCCGTTTACCATACCATGCGGTCATGCCGCATCTCAGTTTTGGATGTCGGAAAACATGTGTTTGCCGACATGGGCCGTACCCATTCAGCCGCGCGCCAGCCCCCGAAGGAGAAAATGCGCGACAAACCCTGTCGGATTGATGCTATGTGCGGGAACGAGGTTTGAAGGGTTTTCCGTACATGCTGGTCGGGTACATGCGGGTGTCGACGGCCGACGAGCGCCAATCCGTCGACCTCCAGCGCGATGCGCTGATCGCCGCGGGCGTCGACGAGCGCCACTTCTACCAGGACCACGCTTCCGGATCCCGCGACGACCGGCCTGGGCTCAAGGCCTGCCTCACCTATCTCAAGGCGGGCGACACTCTCGTGGTGTGGAAGCTCGATCGTCTCGGCCGAAGCCTCCCACACCTCCTGGAGGTCATGGGCGACCTGCGGAAGCGCGGCGTCGCCTTTCGCTCGCTCACCGAGGCGATGGACACCGCGACGCCACACGGCGAGCTGCTGTTCTCGTTGTTCGGTGCGCTCGCGCAGTTCGAGCGCCAGCTCACCCGGGAGCGTGTGATCGCCGGCCTTGCAGCAGCCAAGCGCCGAGGGCGCCGCGGCGGCCGACCACCGACGATCGGCGGAGAGCAGCTCGAGCAGATCACGGCGGCGCTCGACGGCGGCGCCAGCAAGGCCTCGGTCTGTCGGTCGTTCAAGATCGCCCGCTCGACGCTGATCGACACGCTCGAGCGGACGGGGTGGCATCCGCCGGCCAAATGACCGGCGCTGAGGGTGCGCCGAGCTGTCCGCTCGGGTGATGACCGTTTGAATGCCTGTCCGTTGGGTCTTGTGACCCTTGCGGACGTATTTGGCGCGCCATAGCAGTGTTCACTGCGGTATGCCCCTATGGACGACCGGAATAACGAACGGATCCCGGAGCACCGCGCCTGCGATCGGCCATGGGTGGAACGCGGCTTGTAGGGGCCCTTCCTTACTGCACGCCGTTCAGGGCGCGCCCCGCTCGATGTCGGAAGGTGGTCCTGCAAGATGCCGGGCACCGCCGCCAGCTCGGCCCAGGTGCAGCCGTGGTGCTTGCGCGCTGCCGTCACCGGCGAGCAACATGACGAACATGGGTGGGATGTTTTCCTTTTCCGCCTGTGGGACCGGACCATGTATTGGATACACCATTATAGTATTATTAACTTACATCTATCAGTTATATCTCAATCATATCATACGTCTCATCTGGATATATCAAATGATAAGTTTTGATGGCGAAATCAAATCTAAGTTGAATGCGCTCGACGCTTCTCAGGCGCTGATTGAGTTCGACCTCGACGGCAAGGTCGTTATGGCCAACGCCAACTTCCTGGCAGCCCTGGGTTACCGGCTGGAGGAGATCCGCGGCAAGCATCACTCCATGTTCGTTGACCCAGCTGAGCGCGAGGGCGACGCCTACCGGGCGTTCTGGACGGCGCTGCGTCGGGGCGAGCACCAGACCGCTGAGTACAAGCGCATCGGAAAGGGCGGCCGGGAGGTCTGGATCCAGGCCAGCTACAACCCGCTCGTGGGCCGCAACGGCAAGCCCTACGGTGTATTCAAGTGCGCCACCGACATCACCCTGCAGAAGCTGCGCAACGCGGACAATCAGGGCAAGCTCGACGCCCTAGACCGCTCGCAGGGCATCATCGAGTTCGGCCTTGACGGCACCATCATCACTGCAAACGCCAACTTCCTGGCGGTGGTCGGCTATGGCCTCGACGAGGTGAAGGGCAAGCATCACTCGATGTTCGTTGGCGCTGCCGAGCGTGGGAGCGCCGCCTACCGCGCGTTCTGGGAGGCGCTCGGTCGTGGCGAATTCCAGCAGGCCGAGTACATGCGCATCGGAAAGGGCGGGCGAGAAGTCTACATCCAGGCTACCTATAACCCAGTGTGCGACGCCTCCGGGCGGCCGGTCAAGGTCGTCAAGTTTGCCACCGATACGACCAAAGCGGTCGAGGAACGACTGCGCCGGGCCGAACTCCACCGCAGCGTCGACCGCGACCTTGATGGCATCGCCGCGTCGATCTCGCACGTTTCGCAGCAGGTAGTAGGTGTGGCGAGCGCCGCCGAGCAGGCATCGGGCAATACGCAGAGCGTCGCCGCCGGCGCCGAGGAGCTGGCCTCGTCGGTCGGCGAGATCGGTCGGCAGGTTAATCGGGCTCTACAGGTCACCGGGCGTGCCGTCGAGCAGGCCAATGCGACCTCAAGTGTGGTCGCCGGGCTGGCCGCATCAGCACAGCGCATCGGCGACGTGGTCGCCTTGATCTCGGGCATCGCCTCGCAGACCCACCTCTTGGCGCTCAACGCTACCATCGAGGCGGCCAGAGCCGGCGAGGCCGGAAAGGGGTTCGCGGTCGTTGCCACCGAGGTCAAGCAGCTCGCCGCGCAGACAGCCCGAGCAACCGAGAGCATCAGCGGCCAGATTGCCGAGACGCAGACGGCGGCGAACCAAGCGGCGACCGCCATCTCGGGCATCGGCGAGACCATCGGCGAGGTCAACGACATTTCCTCGGCCATCTCGACAGCCGTCGAGCAGCAGGCTGCGGTCGCACAAGAGATGTCTGCCAACATGCAAGCCATGACGCAGGCGGTTTCCGAGATCAGCCGCAGCGTCGGCCTGATCGCCACCGCCACCCAAGAGGTCAATGCCTCGGCACGCTTGGTTCGAGAAGCGTCTCGCAACATGGCTACCTAAGTATCGGCCGGCCGTACCAGATGCATATGCTGTCCGTTAAGGTATACCCATGCGGACATGCCGAGGGCGCATGGCCGGTCCAGACGGGTCCTAGAAGCTGAACAATGGCGCGTTCCAATCTGAGATCCCATTCTTGCGGACCCGCGGTGCGCTGATCTGGACCGGTCCATTAGGGCAGGACCTAATGGAACGACCGTTCGCGCCGGTTGGCTTAGGATGGTTCACTTGTCCTCGGTTCAGTTTGGACGGTCGGGGCGCACTTCCTGAGCCGCTTCCGCGCCGGTTCACTGGGGGCATACCTATGTCGAACCGACAGTGCCTACTGCCAATAGTATGGCCAAACACTGGCCGCCTACGCCATTTGGCGACCGTCTTCGGGATCAGGCCGTACTGAGACGCCAAGGCGCGGCAATTCGCGTGCGACGCTTGGAACGGAGTTCGGCGCGAAACCCAGTTTCGTACGGGCGCTGCCGTCAATAACTCCTGCTACAGTGTGTGGCTCGTCGTTCTGTGCATACGACAACGCGCCGCAAGCCCCTAGATTGGTTGTATCCTTAAGCTGATACACAGCCACGCCTACAACGGTTTGAACACGCACCTGATGCTAGTGTCCTGCGTCTGAAGTTTGTGGCAAAGTGTGGGTTTGTTGGGAGGCGCCGATGGCCTACCGTGTACCCACATCTCTTGACCTGAGCGCCGAGGAACGCGCTGAGCTTGAGAGCTGGGCCCGCCGCCGCAAGACAGCCCAGGGGCTCGCCCTGCGTGCCCGCATCGTGCTTTTAGCCTCCGACGGACGGAGCAATACGGCCATCGCGGCGGAACTGAGCACCGGCAAGCACACGGTCGGCAAGTGGCGCGAACGGTTTGCCCGCGAACGCACGGATGGCCTGCTGGATGAACCTCGCTCGGGAGCCCCGCGCCGGATCGGCGACGAGCAGGTCGCCGCGTTGATCGACCGCACGCTCGGCGAGCGGCCCCAGGGGGCCACGCACTGGAGCCAGCGCAGCATGGCCAAGGCCAGCGGGGTGTCGGGCGCGACGGTCGGGCGAGTCTGGCGGGCGTTCGGCCTGCAGCCGCACCGGTCCGAGACCTTCAAGCTCTCCACCGATCCGCTGTTTGCCGAGAAGGTGCGCGACATCGTGGGGCTCTATCTGGCTC